>CAMAUH010000480.1 GCA_945861365.1 Candidatus Kuenenia stuttgartensis | reverse complement strand
ATCGCGCAGGCCGAGTGCGCCGCCGACCTTCAGGCGCACTTCGCCGAGCGCCTTGTGCACGACCTTCTTCTGGTCGGCGACGAACAGCAGCAGGTCGCCGGGCTTGGCGCCGAGGTGCGCGATCAACTGCTTGCCCTTGTCGCCTTCGTAGAACTTGGCGATCGAGCCCTCGACGCCCGCCGCGGTGACCTTCGCCCACGCGAGGCCCTTGGCGCCGAACTGCTGCACGAACGCGGTCAGCTCGTCGATGCCCTTGCGCGAGAACTTCTCGGCAGCACCTTCGGCGCAGATGCCCTTGACGATGCCACCGGCCGCGACGGCGCCGCTGAACACCTTGAAGTCGCTCTGCTTCGCCAGCTCGGTGCAGTCCTGCAGCAGCATGCCGAAGCGCAGGTCCGGCTTGTCGCAGCCGTACTTGTCCATCGCCTCGAAGAAGTCGAAGCGCGGGAACGGCTGCGGCACGTCGATGCCGAAGCCCTCCTTCATGCCGTGCACGAACATCGCCTCGACGACGTCGAGCACGTCGTGCTCTTCGACGAACGACATCTCGAGATCGATCTGCGTGAACTCGGGCTGGCGGTCGGCGCGCAGGTCCTCGTCGCGGAAGCAGCGCGCGATCTGGTAGTAGCGATCGAGGCCACCGACCATGCACAGCTGCTTGAAGATCTGCGGGCTCTGCGGCAGCGCGAACCACTTGCCGGGATGCACGCGGCTCGGCACCAGGTAGTCACGGGCACCTTCCGGCGTGCTCTTGGTCAGGATCGGCGTCTCGATGTCGATGAAGTTGTGCTTGGCCAGGAACGTGCGGATCGCCGTGACGAAGCGCGCGCGCTTCATCAGCGCTTCCTGCAGCGGCCGGCGGCGCAGGTCGAGGTAGCGGTACTGCATGCGCAGTTCTTCGTTGGCTTCGACCTTGTCGAGGATCTCGAACGGCGGCGTCTCCGCTTCGCTGAGCACGGTCACCGACATGACGACCAGCTCGATCTCGCCGGTCGCGCGGTTCTTGTTGGTGTTGCCCTGGCCACGCGGTCGCACCTTGCCGCGCACCGAGATGACGTCCTCGGCGCCGAGGCGCACCATCGTGTCGAACGTGCCCGCGGCCATGCCGGCGGTGTCGGCATCGACGGCGACCTGCGTGATGCCGTAGCGATCGCGCAGGTCGATGAACACGAGCTTGCCGTGCTCCCGCTTGTTCTCGATCCAGCCGTTGAGGACCACTTCCTGGTCCTGGTTCGCGAGCGTCAGTTCGCCGCAGGTGTGGGTGCGTTGCCAGGAGGAGCGCTGAGTCATTCGGTTCGCGTGCAAAAGGGCGGAGTGTCGTACCGGCCGGCTCCGCCGCATTCCAGCCGCGAACCACCCACCTACTCGTAGCGAACCGACTCGCTCGGACTCTGCCGCAGCGCCCGCCACCCCGGCACCAACGACGCCAACATCGCCGTCGCGAACGCGATCACGGGCGTCAGCAGGAACCACGTGTACGGCAGCTCGATCGGCGCGTTCAGCTTGGCGACGCTGTTCATGCCGAGCACCAGCACCGTCGCCATCACCGCGCCGAGCCCGACCGACAGCAGGCTGGCCAGGGCCCCGATGACGACGCCCTCCAGCACGAAGCTGCCGAACAGCGCGCCGCGCGTGATGCCGAGCGCGCGCAGCACGCCGAGCTCGCGCACGCGGCCGAGCATCGCGATCGTCATGCCGTTCAGCAGGCCCACCCCCGCCAGCACCAGCATCAGGAACAGCAGCAGGTCGAACAGCCGGAAGTCCTTGCCGACGTCGCGCAGGAAGTAGTCGCGGATCCACTCGCCCGACTTCACCTTGAACAGCGCCGGCTCGCGCTGGCCGATCGCGGCCATCAGCGCCTCGCGCGCGGCGGCGCCGACCCGTTCGCCATCGGCGTCGTGCTGCAGCCGCAGCGTCACGTGCGACACGCAGGCCGGCGGGATGCAGAAGTCGGTGCGCAGCCAGTACGGCGACGTGATCGCGAACGCGCGTTCGTCGCCGTCGAAGCCGGCGCGGTCGTCGACGACCAGCACTTCGTAGGTCACCGGCAACCCGGTGCGGTCGCGCAGCACCACCGGGAAGCCGTCCTTCCATTCCTTCGCCTTGGCCAGGCGATGGCTCGCGACCAGCGTGCGCGCCCGTTGGTCGGCATAGCGCGCGACCAGCTGCTGGCTGCCTTCCAACGGCCCGCCCTTGCCGCCGGCATTGGCGACCGCGAGCCCGCGCAGCAGGAAGCCGCCGCCGCGTTCCTCGCCTTCGAACGCTTCGACCGCGCCGACGCCGGGCACGGCGGCGAGCGCCTGCGCCTGCTCGGCGGTGATCGGCGGGCATTCGAGGAACACGCGGTGGTCGAGGGCCGCGTGCGCGAACTGCTTCACGTCGCCACCGAGCGACCACGTGATGCTCTTCAGCCCGATCAGCGCCAGCAGCACCGCCGACAGCCCGCACACCGCCGCCGACACGCGGCCGCTGCCGCGCGTGATGACCTTGCCGACCAGCCACGCCGCCATCGGGAACAGCAGGCGCAACGGCAACAGCAGCGCGCGACCGAGCAGGGCCACGAGGCCGGGCGCCAGCAGCAGCACGCTGCCGAACAGGCCCAGGATGCCGGCCAGCTGCAGCAGCACGACGCGCGTCTCGCTGCCTTCCTCGACCGCCAGCGGCGTCATCGCCAGGTACGCGAGCGGCAGCGCCAGCACCAGCAGCGCGAACATCCAGAAGTGCACGCCGCGCAGCAGGTCGATGCCGTCGTCGTTGCCCGGCGCCATGCCGCGCGCCTGCAGGATGTCGAGCGGCGAGACCTGCCGCGCCCGCACCAGCGGGAACATCGCGCCGGCCAGCGTGAACAGCACGCCCAGCGTCGCCGTCCACAGCACCGGGAACCACGGGATCTCGAACGTCGACCACTCCTTGCCGACGCCGAGCGAACTGATGCGGTAGTGCTGCAGCAGCAGTGCGAGGCCCAGGCCGAGCGACACGCCGAGCGCGCTGCCGACGATCCCGAGCAGCATCGCGTCGAACAGGAAGATGCGCGTGATCGCGCCGACGCCGGTGCCGAGACACCGCAGCAGGCCGAGCTGGCGGATACGCGCCATCAGCGAGTGCGACAGCGTCTGGAACACCACGAACATGCCGAGCAGCAGTGCCAGGCCCCCGAGGATCTTCAGGCCGTTGCGGAAGGCGCGCTCGTCGGCCCCTTCGCCGATCATCGCGGCGCGCGCGTCCTGCACCGTGTAGGCGTCCCGCAGCTGCTGCTTCAAGCGATCGAGGTCGCTGCCGCTGTGCCGCAGCAGGTGGAACAGGTTGGCGCCGATCGGCCGCAAGCGGTTCGCGAGGCCGAGGCCGGCGACGGCCACCATCTGCTGGTTGCGCTTGCCGAGCCGATCGGGCGCCAGTACGCCGACGACGCGGACCCTGGTGACGAACGGATCGTTGGTGGT
>CAMAUH010000479.1 GCA_945861365.1 Candidatus Kuenenia stuttgartensis | reverse complement strand
CCACGTCGATCCCGATCGCGGTGCTGTCGGCGCTGCTGTTCAAGCTGTTCCCGAAGCCGGGCACGATCCTCGAGACCAACATGGCGCAGACCGTCGGCAGCGCCTCGAGCTCGCTGGCGTCGGGCACCATCTTCACGATCCCGGCGCTGTTCCTGTGGGGCATCGCACCGTCGACGTGGCAGGTCGCGATGTTGGCGATGGCGGGCGGCGTGCTCGGCATCCTGGCGATGGTGCCGCTGCGGCGGCTGCTGATCGTGCAGGCCGACGCCGAACTGCCGTATCCGGAAGGCCGCGCGTGCGCCGAGGTGCTGCGCGCCTCGCAGGCGGGTGGCAGCGGCGGCCGCTGGATCGTCGTCGGCATCGCGGTCGGGGCGCTGATGAAGCTGTTCTTCGGCGCGCTGCACGTGTTGCCCGAGACGGTGGCGTGGACGCCGTCGTTCCTGCCGAATGGCACGCTGAGTCTCGCGCTGGCGCCAGCGCTGATGGCGGTCGGCTTCATCGTCGGCTTCCGTGCCGCGGCGGTGATGGTGTCCGGCGCCGTGCTGTCGTCGCTGGTGCTGTATCCGCTGGTGACGAAGGTGCACTTCGCCGGCCTCGTCGACGCGGGCCAGCAGGCCGCGGTCGCGCTGAGCCCTGGCGCCATCAAGAGCCGCTTCCTGCTCTACGTCGGCGCGGGTGCGGTCGCCGCCGCCGGCCTGTTCACCGTCGTCAAGACCGCGCCGACGATGCTGGCGTCGCTGCGCGCGGTGTTCGCCGGCATGCAGAAGCAGGCGGGCGGGGACGGCGGCGACACCGACCGCGACGTGCCCGGCAGCGTGCTGCTCGGCGGGCTCGCGGCGCTGGTCGGTGCGCTGATCCTGGTGCCCGGCATCTTCGCCGGCGAACTGTCGCTCGGTGGCCGCATCGCGGCGGCCCTCGGCGTCGCGCTGTTCGGCTTCCTGTTCGTGCCGGTGTCGTCGCGGCTGGTCGGCGTGATCGGCGTGTCGTCGAACCCGACGTCGGCGATGGCGTTGATCACGTTGGCCGGCAGTGCGGGCCTGTTCGTGCTGCTCGGCTGGAAGGGTGTCGCGGCGCAGGCCGCGGTGCTGACGATCGGCACCGTCGTCTGCGTCGCCGCGTCGAAGGCCGGCGACATCAGCCAGGATCTGAAGACCGGCTGGCTGGTCGGCGCCTCGCCGTTCCGGCAGCAGTTCGGCCAACTGATCGCTGCCTGCGTCGCGTGCTGGGTGATCGCCGCGGTCGTCATCGCGATGGGCGAGACGTACGGCTTCGGCGACAAGGACGGCGCGCTCGCCGCCCCGCAGGCGAAGCTGATGCAGACGATGGTGGAGGCCGTGCTCGGCGCGAACCTGCCGTGGGACCTGCTGGTCACCGGCGGCCTGCTGTCGGGCACCGGCATGCTGGCCGGGCTGCCCGCACTGCCGTTCGCGCTCGGCATCTACCTGCCGCTCGGCACGCTGGCCGCGGTGTTCGTCGGCGGTTGCGTGCGGCGCTACGTCGAACGGCACGGCAAGGACCGCGCGGACGCCGAGTCGGGCGTGCTGTGCGCGTCGGGCTTCGTCGCCGGCGAAGGGCTAGCGGGCGTCGGCATCGCGGCGTGGGCCTACCTGTCGAATGCCGGGCGCCACAAGACGGCGGACTATTCGGCGATCGAGGGCTTCGCCGCGCTCGGCGTGTTCGCGATCGCGGTCGTCGTGCTGGTGCGCTCGACGCGCAAGGCGGCCTGATGGCAGGGCCGAAGCGCCGCGAAGAAGCGCCGCTGCCGCCACCGCGGCGCAGCATCGTCGTCGACGGGTCCAACGTCATCGCCACCAGCAAGGTGCGGCCGATCGAACGGCTCGACCTGGTCGCGCAGTGGTGTCATGACTGGCGGCCCGACCTGCCGGTGACGGTGTTCATCGACAGCACGACGGCGCGCCGCTGCCGGCCGGCGGCGCAGGACGTGCTGCGCGCGCGCTGCATGGACGTCACGGAAGGGCGGCCGCGCTATGTGGTGTGCCCGCGCGGTGAGCCGGCCGACGAGTTCGTGCTGCAGCATGCGCAGCAGCACGAAGGGCTGGTGGTCTCGAACGACCGTTACATGGACTACGACGACCTGCGCTCGGGCGTCGTGCTGGTGCAGTTCGAACTGGCGGGGGATCAGCTGGTCGTGCGCGATGAAGCGGTGTGGTTCCGGCCGCCGAACGGGGCGGTGTGGGTGCCGATGCCAGCACTGCGCGAGCTGGGTAAAGACGAGAGATGAAGTCGAGAGAGCTGTGAGCCGTTGCTGGGGTTCCGCGCACTGTGAGGATGAGAGCCACCCGCTGGACTGTGGAGGCCATCCATGATCCGATCTGCCGCATGAAGGTCGTCGATAGGATCCCTCGTAGTTGGCCGTCGTCCTGGAAACCGATTGCGGACGCTTGGCGGAAGCTCCACCACGACTACGAGAGTGCAGTGCCTGGAGACTGTGTCTGGTGGATGTCGGAACGTGCAAATGCAGCGCTGCTAGCCGCCGCCGCGATTAGTACTAATGTCGCGTCAGTCGTTGAGTTCGAGGACAGGGCTGGCCTGGGGAAGGCCAACTACGTGGATCTATGGGTTGATCTTGGCGGAAGGAAGAAGTGCGGTTCGATCTTCGAGGTGAAGAAGATCCCAATGAGTCTCCGGAACTCCGAGCGGAATCAGCAGCAGCGACTGCGCGCTGTGAAGAAGTGGGCTGCGAATCAGTTGCGAGATCTGATTAGTGCGAACAAGCCCGGCTATGCAGGGCACTTGATGGTGTTCCTGGTTCCATACTGCCCGGCAAGTTGGAGCGCCCATGAGGTGGAAGACGGATTGACACGTTTGCAGCAAGCGATCAGGGAAACACAGTGGGAGCTAGTCGCGTGGTACGAAGCCAGCGTGTGTCCGTCGGAAGGCAAGAAGGCCTTTCCAGGTGTTTTCCTGTTGATCAGCAGACTCAGGTGATCACATTCCCCTTCCATTCCGAAGTGCAGGTCCATGCCGGCCGGCTTGAGGTTCTGCGATCCGTGCTGACCACATGGTGCAGCATGTTCGAAGATCGGTCAGGCTTCTTGCTGCATGATCGCCGGTCGCCGAGCCCCTATGAGTGGACGGGTGCGGACAAGCTTGCGGAGTGGCTGGCCCAAGCGTTCGAGAGGCATCAGATACCTGCCCTACGGTGCCCCTCTGACGACTGTGTTGCATTCGAGGAGTGCGGCAGTTCCCTGCCCAGCTTCCTGCGAGTCGGACTTGCGGAGTGGGAGGCAGATCGTGTGTCTGCCGAGTCAGTCTTGTCGATGGAGTTGTCCCGACTGGCAACTACCTCGATATGGCCTGACCACGTTGGCCCCGAGCCGTCGTCAGATCAGGATGTCCTGGTGTGCTGCCTTGCCCCGACGGTTTCGAGTCTCTCCGCATTCGAACGGGTGCAAAGCTCTCCCGTAGCTGAGTCCTTGCTGCTTTCGATCCGCGGCGAGGA
>CAMAUH010000478.1 GCA_945861365.1 Candidatus Kuenenia stuttgartensis | reverse complement strand
CACACGAAGATGTCGCTGCCGGCGACCATCGACAGCAGCGCGCCGACGGTCCAGCACTGCGACACCATCTTCCACTTGCCGAGCCGGTCGGCCGGGAACGGCTTGCCGCTCGCTTCGACGACGCCGCGGATCGCGGTGACCAGGAACTCGCGGGCGATGACGATGACGACGTACCACGTGGTCAGCACCGACGTCGCGGCAGGGAACTGCAGCAGCGTGACGAGCGAACCGGCGATCAGCACCTTGTCGGCGAACGGGTCGGCGACGCGGCCGAACGCGGTGACCAGGTTCCACTTGCGGGCCAGGTAGCCGTCGAGGAAGTCGGTGAACGCGGCGACCAGGAAGAACACGAACGCGATCCAGACCAGCGTCGTGTCGGGGTGCCGTTGGCCGAGCGACAGCGGCAACACATCGCCGGCCGGCACGTTTTGCGGGGAGCGGACCGCCAGCTCCAAGCACACGAACACACCCGCCGTCAGCACGAGCCGCGTCAGCGTGATCGTGTTCGGCAGGTTCATGCCTTCTTCGCGGCTCCGGCGAGCTTGCCGGACAGCTCGTACTCGTGTGCCTCGGTGATCTTCACCTGCACCATCTGGCCGGCCTCCGCAGCGCCCTTCGGCAGCAGCACGCGGCCATCGACTTCCGGCGCATCGGCCCACGTGCGGCCGACGACCTGCTTGGCTTCGGCGTCGTAGCCGTCGACCAGCACCGGCAGCGTCTTGCCGACGAGGCCCTTGTGGAAGCCGTGCATGACGGAGCGCTGCAGTTCCATAAGCTCGGCGACGCGCGCCTGCGCGACCTCGGCCGGGATCTGGTCGGGCATGTCGAACGCCGGCGTGTCCTCTTCCTGCGAGTACGGGAACACACCGAGGCGCTCGAAGCGGTAGCTGGTGACCAGTTCCTTCGCGGCCTGGAAGTCGGCTTCGGTCTCACCCGGGAAGCCCGCGATCAGCGTGCTGCGCACGGCGATGCCCGGCACTTCGCTGCGCAGGCGGTCGAGGATGCCGCGCACCTGCTCGCCGCTGACGCCGCGCTTCATCGCCTTCAGCATCGGCGAACTGATGTGCTGGATCGGGATGTCGAGGTACTTGACCGCCTTGGGATGCTCGCGCAGGAACGTCGTCAGCTCCGGAGCGACCGTGTGCGGGTACGCATACATCAGGCGGATCCACTCGATGCCCTCGACCTCGCCGAGCTTGTCGAGCAGCACGTGGATCTGGCGCTTGCGCGTCGTGTCGAGCCCGTAGGCGGTGCTGTCCTCGGCGACGACGACCAGTTCCTTGATGCCGGCGGCGGCGAGGTTCTTCGCCTCCTCGACCAGCACGTCGATCGGCTTGCTGCGGTTCTTGCCGCGCATCTTCGGGATCGCGCAGAACGTGCAGGTGTGGTCGCAGCCCTCGCTGATGCGCAGGTAGGCGAAGCTCTTCGGCGTCAACAGGAAGCGCTTGGTGTCGCTGCGCGGCCCCTTGGGCTTGCCGCCGTCGACCGTGGCGACCCAGCGCTTGCTGGAGCCGTTGACGATGCGGCGCACTACCGCGGGCACGCCCGAGTAGTCGGACAGGCCGAACACGGCGTCCAGTTCCTTGACGTTCTTGCGCAGGTCGTCGCCGTAGCGCTGCGCGAGGCAACCGACGGCGATGACGCCCTTCAGGTTGCCCTCTTCCTTCAGCCGCGCGACCGACAGGATCGTGTCGATCGACTCTTGCTTGGCGGTCTCGATGAAGCCGCAGGTGTTGACGACGACGACATCGGCGTCCTCGGGATCCTTGACGACCTGCAGTCCCTCTTCGACGACGTGGCCGAGCAGCACCTCGGAGTCGACGAGGTTGCGGGCGCAGCCCAGGCTGATCATCGACACGCGGATGGCTTCGTTCACGGCAACGCCTCGTAGGCGGCGGGGACCGCCGACCTGAGGTCGGCGGTCGGAAGCACGCGCGGAGCGAACCCCGCGCGGCGGATCATCACGACGCCGGCTTCTGCTGGACGACCCAGACCTTGACGGTCGCCTCGACGGTCGCGTGCAGGTGCACCACCACGTCGTAGACACCGATCTCCTTGAGATGCGTCTCGAGGCGGACCTGCTTGTCGTCGACGACGATGCCCTTCTCACGCAGCGCGGCCGCGATCTGCGGCGCACCGACGGAGCCGAACAGGTGGCCTTCGGCGTTGGCGCGACTTTCGATCGTCACCGACGCTTCGCCGACCTTCTGCGCGAGCTCGCGCATGCTGGCGATGCGCTGCTGCTCTTCCGCCAAGGCTTCGGCGCGGGCGCGCTCGATCTCGGCGACGTTGCTCTTGGTGACCATCACGGCTAGGCCGCGCGGCAACAGGTAGTTGCGGGCGTAGCCGGACTTGACCTTGACCACGTCGCCGAGGCGACCGAGGTGCTCGATGTTCTGCTTCAGAAGAAGTTCCATGGATCACGCCCTCCCGACGAACGGCATCAGGCCGATGAGACGCGCGCGCTTGATCGCTTCGGCGAGCTTGCGCTGGTTCTGGCCCGAGAACCCGGTGCGCTTGCGCGATTGGATGCGGCCGTTGGCCGACACGAACTTCGACAGGTAGACGATGTTCTTGTAGTCGAGCGGCTCTTCCGGCTCGACCTCGCGACGGCGAGCGCCGAAGCGACCGAACTTGCTGCGACGGTTGCCGTCGCGACCGCCGTCACGACCACCGTCGCGACCGCCGCCACCACCACTGCTGCTGGAGAAGTTGCTCATGGATCAGGCCTCCGTCGGGGTCTCGGCGACCGGCTCGGGTTCGGCCACAGGGGCCGGGGCGGGAGGAGCGATCGGCGCGTCGTCGGCCGGGATCGAGTTGACGTCGAACGCCGCTTCCGGCTCGTAGGCCGTCTGTGGGACTTCGACGCAGTCGATCAACAGCGAGCGCATCACCGCTTCGTTGAACTGCAGGTCGCGACGGATCGCCGTCAGCGCCTGGGTGTCGACGGCGAAGTAGGTCAGCAGGTAGGTGCCGCGGTGCTGGCCCTGCATCGCGTAGGCGAGCCGACGCTCGTCCCAACGACGACTGCTGAGGATCTTGGCGCCGTGCTTGGTGAACAGACCGGTGACCGCGTCCTTCAGCGGCTGCCAGCCCTTGCGCACTTCTCGATTGTCGAGAAGGCACATGCATTCATACGTACGAGTGCGTTGCAACGTCATGCTCCCGGGTCTTTGCCCGATTCCGTGTTGTAGGTTCCCATCAAGGTTTGCAGGTCCGCGCCATCGAGCCATTCCTGCACGCAGTCGGCAGCGCGAACCAAGACACGACCGAGAACCTCACGTTCCTCCGGGAGGAATGGCGCGAGGACGTAGTCAGGCCAATCGGCCGGACGCGGTCCCTTGGTCCCCCCGCCAGCAGGCGCGGCAGGACCGATACCGAGGCGGAGACGGGGATAGCCATCCGTGCCCAGCGACTGCTGGATGGATGTGAGGCCGTTATGGCCTCCGGCACTCCCCGACGGCCGG
>CAMAUH010000477.1 GCA_945861365.1 Candidatus Kuenenia stuttgartensis | reverse complement strand
CCGCGATGGCACAGCCCGAACGCGCCCTGCGTCAGCGCGCCATCGAAGCACTGCAGCACCGGAACGTCGTCGACGAACGCCTGCAGCCGGAAGCCCTGCACCTGCAGCGCCAGCTCGTGCTCTTCGCCCGCTGCCCACGCCGGCAGTGGCGCACGCAGCAGGGTCATCGCCGGGCCGCCGAGCTGGCGCTCGAGCCGCAGCTCGCGCGCCGCCCGATCGCACACGAAGCGGTACAGCTGATCCGCAGCGCGCCACCGCGCGACGAGGCCGAACTGCAGCGCCGCATCGTCCAGGCGCACCGAGGCGACCACGCGGTAGTCCGCGCGCTCGGGTTCGCCGGTGGTGCGCGTCGACCAGTCGCCGGCGTGCTCGTGCCAGTGCTCACCCCCCAGCACCTGCTCGTTCGCCACCGCGGGCGACGCGGATTCCGTCGCCAGCGCCACCCGTGCGCCATCCGGCACCGCGAACTGCAGCGACATCGGCTTGCCGTTCGCATCGGGCGCGAAGTGCACGGCGTGTTCGCCGCTACCCGCCTCGCGCCACGCGACCGGCCCCTGCAGCACGAACGCCGAAGCACCGACGACGCGCACCGCCGCCGGCGCACCGCGCAGCTGCCAGTGCGTCTGCGCCAAAGCACCCTTCGCCAGCGCCGCCACGGCCGCGATCAACACGACGCGCCTCACGACGGCACCGCCCCGTTCACGCGCAGCATGTTGCAGAACATCGCGCCCTGCTCGCGCGCATCGTCGAGCGCCACGTGCGTGTGCGGCAGCGCGTCGCTCCAGTCCTTCGGCAGGGCACTCTTCACGCAATCGCGGTACGGCTTCTTCAGCATCGCCATCGCGTAGGTCTTCACGTCGAGCGCGCTGTGGCCGAACGGCGAATCGCCGGTGAAGCGCTGCAGGTACCAGTAGATCCACAGGAAGTCGTACGCCGCCGGCTGGCCGACGAACACGACGCGGCCCGGCAGATCGCGCAGCCACTGCACGTAGCGCGGCATCGCCAACGCCGGATCCTCGGGGTTCTCGCGCGCCTTCGCCCACGCCTCGGGATGGCACTCCCACCACGTCTGCGTGCGCGGGTGCGGGGCCGAACCCGGCAAGGTCTGCAGGTTGGCGGTGAACTCGGCGACCACCGTCTTGTCCGCACGCAGCGCGACCGAACCGAAGCTCAGCATCGAATGCGGCCCGGGGATCGGGCCATCGGCTTCGACATCGGTGCTGACGTAGATCTCGACGGGCATCGTGAGACAGCGAACTCTAACAACACGCGTGCGCGCTTCCTGGTAGGCTGGCGCGCCGAATGGAAGGAGTTTCGCGGAAGCCCCCGCTGCGGTCGTTCTCGCATACGCCGATCGCCGCGAGCCTCGCCGGCTGGCGCGTGCACTGGACGCCCTTCCTGTCGCTGCTGACCCTGCAGCTGCTCGGCACCGGCCTGCGGTACGAGTTGGTGCTGATCGTGTTCGCGCTGACGGGCGCCTTCGAGTTGTGGCTGCTGTTCAGCCACGATCCGCATCGCCAGTTCGAACCGGTGGTGCGCGCGCTGCACCGCGAGCTGCCGTGGTTCCACGCCGAAGCGACGACGTGGCTGCTGCCCGCGCAGGTCGCCGAACTGCGCCGCGCGCTCGAACTCCGGTCGATCCCGCTGCACGTGATCGATGGCGCGTCGATCCGTTCGGCGACGGAACTGGTCGACGAGCTGCAACGGCGCTTCGGCCCACGCCGGTGGCCGAGCGAACCCGTCGCCAGATCCGTCGCGATCCTCAGCAAGCTCGGCGCGAGCACCGAACGCGGCGTCGCGGTGCTGTGGCTGCACGCGGAGGCGTTCGCACGCGGTGATGTCGAGGGCCATGCGCGCTTCGCGACGATGTGGGCCGCGACGGTGGCGCGTGCGGCGCCGCACGTGCTGATGTTCCTGGTGAAGCCGGAGCCGGCGCCGGGTACGGAGGTGGCGCCGGTGCAGCCGGTATCGGTGCCGGGTGCGTGGTGGCGACGCAATCCGGTGAGCTGACGACGTAGGCGCGAAATCGCGTCACAGTGCGCCGCGTGCGAGCCGAGCCATATGCAGGTGCAACTTGGAACCACCATCTTCGGTAGCCGGCTTGCCGAACTGTCCAGGTTTTCCGAGCCGCCCCGCAATCCACGACGAGGGGCATCGCCCCCGCGCAGGAGTCGTCAGGCCAGGAAAGTGACACTTTCTGTCACCTTCGTGGCCTGCGAGCTCGCGATTCCCTCGCGCCCGAAACCGCGTTCGCGCTGGTGCAACGCAAACTGGTGCAGCGGCTGCCCGGCGCGCCATGGAAGGGCACCGCCGACGGCAGCTGAGCGATCCGCCGACCGCGGCCAGCTGTCGCTTCACCGCCCGCACGCCCATGGCTACCCTCCTCGCCCCGATTCGAGGAACCCATGAGCTTCACGCACGCAGGTCGCAGCATTCGCAAGGTCGCCGTCATCGGTTCGGGCCAGATCGGCCCGGACATCGCCCTCTACTTCACGAAGGTGCTGAGCCCCTTCGGCGTGCAGACCGTCGTCGTCGACGTCAGTGACGCCGCACTCGCCAACGGCAAGGCAAAGCTCGAGAAGAAGATCAGCAAGGGCGTCGAGAGCAACGCGTTCACTGCCGACCAGCAGCAGCAGATGCTCGCCGCGATCAGCTGGACCAACGACTACCAGCAGCTCGCCGGCGCCGACCTCGTCGTCGAGGCAGCGACCGAGAACAAGGAGCTGAAGGGCAAGATCTTCGCGCAGGTCGAAGCGCTGGTCGGTCCGGACGCCGTGCTGGTCAGCAACAGCAGCCACCTCGAGCCCGAGGTCATCTTCGCCAACACCAAGAAGAAGGACCGCACCGGCGTCGTGCACTACTTCTTCCCCGCCGAGCGCAACCTGATGGTCGAGGTCGTGCCGGGCGCCGAGACGAGTGCGGCGACGAAGGCGTGGCTGCTGTCGTTCTACGAAGCGATCGGCAAGGTGCCGATCCCGGTCAAGTCGCGCTACGGCTACGCGCTCGACCCGGTGTTCGAGGGCCTGTTCTTCGCGTGCGCGCTGCTCGCCGAAGCCGGCGTCGGCACGACGAAGCAGATCGACGTCGTCTGCAAGAAGACGTTCAAGATGGGCATCGGCTCGTTCACCGCGATGAACCTGACCGGTGGCAACCCGATCACCGCGGTCGGTCTCGACAACTACACGACCAAGATCAACGCCTGGTTCCGCACGCCGCAGTCGCTGAAGGACAAGGTGGCGGCGAAGGCCAACTGGGAAGTCGCCGCGCGCGGGGAAGTGGTCGAGGTGCCGGACGCGCTCGCGGCGCAGATCCGCGACGACCTGCTCGGCGCCTACTTCGGCATCTGCGGCGAGATCGTCGATGCGGGCCTGGTGTCGATCGCCGACTTCAACCTCGGCCTCGACGTCGCCCTCGACATGAAGCCGGCGTTCACGTTCATGAACGAGCTCGGTACAGCGAAGGCGCTGGCG
>CAMAUH010000476.1 GCA_945861365.1 Candidatus Kuenenia stuttgartensis | reverse complement strand
TGCCTTGTTCGCCCGCTTGCCGGCGTTGCGCGACGCGGTGCTGCGCGCCGGCGACATGGCCGAACTGCAGACCGCGCTGCTGCATCTCGAGAACGGCCTCGTCGCCTGCCGCAATCGGGCGCCAGCCGACGCACGGTCGATGCAAGAGGTCCGGGAACTGCAGGAGGCGGCGTTGTTGCTGTCGCTCGCGCAACGCCGGCGCGCCTGGGTCAACGACATCGACGCCACGGCGCCGCGCGGTGCCCAGGTGGACGTGCACATCGTCGGCGAGGAACTGCGCGCGCGCGTGGTCCTCGGCCCCGCGGCACTCGACGCCAAGGATGGCTGGCAGCGCAACGGCGATCGCATCGAGTTCGCCGGTGGGGCGAGGCCCTGGGCGGAACAGGCGCAACATGCCCTGCTCGGCAACACGGGAATCGGCGCGGACGTGCTGCGCAGCCGGCTGGTGCTCGATTTCGCGGTGCCAGCCGCGACCGTCGGGCGCCGCTTCCACCTGCTGGAGTTCCGCGGCGTGGCGATCGTGCTGGTGTTCGCTGCCGACGACAGCGTGCATGCGGCCCTGGTCGATGGCGATGCGCGGCGCGAAACGGCGGTCAACGAAGCCTTCCTGCGGGCGATCGCCGAGGTCCCGGGCAAGAACAAGGTGGTGTCGGTGCCGGGGGCCCTGCATCGCCTGACGATCGATGTCGATGGCACCAGCGGGCGGCGCGGCGCCGCAGTGCGCGTCGCGTTCGAAGGCCGCGAGATCACCGCGGGCTACCAGCTCGACAGCGCGCAGCCGCCGAACTTCAAGCTGTACCCGCAGCAGGAGATCGCCGTCGTGCGGGTGATGGTCGAGGCCGGCGGCTCGTGAGCCGGCTGGCGCTCTAGCGACCTGGCATCGCGGCGGTCGTGGTCGCCGTCGGCGTGACGGCCAACTGGGGCGGGTTGCCGACCGGATGCAGCGCGTGTTCGCGGGCCAGCAAGTCATTGGCCAGCGCCGCCATCGTCACGCCGAGTTGCGCCTGCAGACGGCTGCGTTCGCGGTAGGCAATCACCGGTTCGTGCGGACCGCGCCAGCGTCGATGGAGCCCCGACGCGGCCGACGGTAGCACGATGTCGAGGCCCGGCTCCGCGGCCCACGGGGTGACCACGACCCGTTCGCGCAGTTCACGCAGCGCGGTGAGGCGCTGCACCACGAAGGCGCGGTGCAGTGGGTCGGTGCTGCGCGCCAGTTCGATCTCGCAGCGCGCACGGTCGGTCAACTCCTCTGGCGACACGACCACGATGGGCGGCGGCGCCACCGGTACCTGCACGCAGGCACCCAGCACGACGGCGAGCCAGGGGCTCCGTGCGGCGACGAGAAGACGCATCGGCTCCCGACATCGGCGCGATCGGTGGTGATCGACAGCGGCCGGCCGCGGAAGGTCGCGATGCGGGATGCCGAGCACCGCAGCGCCGATGGCAGCGGGTCAGGCCTCGCCGAGCACGAACGCGGTCGCTTCGGTATCCGTGTGCGTCAGGCTGACGTGCCAGCGCGTGATGCCGAGGTCGCGCGCACGCGCGGCGGCGACGCCGTGCAGCTGCAGGTCGACAGCACCGCCGGGTTCCCGCACCACCTCGATGGACGCGAACGTGACGCCGCCGGTCCAGCCGCTGCGCAGGCACTTCATGACCGCTTCCTTGGCGCAGAAGCGCGCGGCCAGCGACGGCGCAGGTCGCGCCAGCGCGGTGCAGTAGGCGATCTCGGCGGGTGTGAACAGGCGCTGCAGGAAGCGCTCGCCGCCGCGCTGCCACACCGCTTCGATGCGCGCGATCGCCACGGTGTCGACACCGATGCCGCGGATCATGCGCGGGCTCCGTCGGCGACCAGCACGGGCAGCTGGAGCACGCCGCTTGCAGCGAGCCAGTAGGCGGCCTGCAGCAGTTCGCCCTGCCGGCCGCGGGCGGCGACCAGTTGCAAGCAGTCGCGCCACAGCTCGGCGCGATCGATCGCCGACAGCCGCACGTCACCGTGCGGGTGGCTGTGCACGAACCCGAGCCAGCGCTGGCCGCGCTGCCGCAGCGCGTGTTCGGCCTGCGCGAAGGCGAGCGGTTCGACCGCGAAGCGATCGCCGCGGATCGCCCGGTTCGGCAACGGCACCAGGCTCAATACCGCACCGGGTTGCCCGCCGAGCAGGCCGACGAACTCCTGTGGTGCTTCGACGTCGACGCACCCCGCCAACTGGGCGAGCACTTCGGGGGCGAGCCGCACGGGGGACATGTCGCGAGGCTAGCCGGCGCGCTCGCTCGCCGCAGTGGCTCGCTGCATGATCGCCGCATGCACGAACCGCTCTATGGCACGCCGCGTCCGCACGGCCCGCTGCTCGGTCCGCTGTCGCCACCGCTGCTACGCAGCACCACCGCCGGCCAACCCGATGCCGAGACGCTGCGCGCGCTCGGTGCGGGCGAGCGCGCCGGCGAGTTCTACCAGCGCCTCAGCCACACCAACGGCCGGGCCTTCGAGAGCCTGGTCGCCGAACTCGAAGGTGCCGATGGCGCGGTCGCGTTCGCCAGCGGCATGGCGGCGATGAGCGGGGCCCTGGCCGCACACCTGCGCGCTGGCGATCGCGTGCTGTTGGCCGAGGAGATCTACGGCGGCACGTCGGGTTTCGCGCTGCACGACCTGGTGCGCTTCGGCGTGACGGTCGATCGCTTCTCGGCGCTGCAGCTCGATGGGCTGCGGGCGGCGCTGGCGCGGCCGGCGAAGCTGGTGGTGTTCGAGTCGCCGATCAACCCGACGCTGCGTGTCGTCGACGTGCGGGCCGTGGTCGCGATGGCGCGCGCGGCGGGGGCCCTGACCGTGTTCGACGGCACCTTCGCGCCGCCGCCGATCCAGCTGGCGTTGGAACTCGGCGTCGACCTGGTGGTGCACTCGGCGACCAAGTTCTTCGGTGGCCACAGCGACGTGCTCGCCGGGGTGGTCGCCGGTCGCCACGAACTGCTGGCGCCGATCGAAGCGTGGCGGCGCCGCACCGGGGCCGTGCTGGCGCCGGATCCGGCCTGGCTGCTGCAGCGTTCGTGGCCGACGCTGCGGTTGCGCGTCGAAGCGCAGCAGGCCGCCGCGTTGGCGATCGCCGAGGGACTGCGCGCCGACGTCGCCGCCGGCCGCTTGCGCGCGGTCAGCCATCCGTGGCTGCCCGACCATCCCGATCGCGCGTTGGCGCGCGCGCAGATGCACGGCGGCGGCTGCGTGGTCGCGCTCGAACTGAACGGCGGGCTCGCCGGCGCGCGGGCCGTGTTCGACCGGCTGCACCGCATCGCGCGGGCGCCGAGCCTCGGCGGCATCGAGTCGCTGGCGACCTTGCCGGCGTTCACCACGCACGCGGCGTTGTCGCCGGCGCAGCGGGCGGCGGCTGGCATTCCCGATGGACTGCTGCGCGTCGCGGTCGGTCTCGAAGGGGCCGACGTGCTGCTGGCGGACCTGCGGCAGGCGTTGGCGGCAGCCACGTAGGGCCAAGGTCGGGCGCGCCGG
>CAMAUH010000475.1 GCA_945861365.1 Candidatus Kuenenia stuttgartensis | reverse complement strand
ATTCCACCTCGACGTGCAGCGGGCGATCCACCGGCACCAGCGCCGCGACCTCCCGCGCTTGCTGCCACACTGCGGGCAGATCGACCGCAGGTGTCATTGCGCCGATCGGCAGCGACTCTTCGAGCAGCACCCGCGGCGCCACGGCGGCGTGGTACAGCGTGGTGTGGCCACCCAGCCGTTGCGCCAGGCGGGCGCCGAGCGCCACGTGCGGGAGCGATTCCGGGGACAGGTCGCTGGCCAGCAGGAACTGCAGACGACGCGGCACGGGCGGAGTTGCCATTGCCATCATGTAGGTCGCGCGCATGGTCCCGGCCATGCGCACAGTGGGCGCGCCGCTGGGCCGTTCGACACCGCAACGACGGGCCGTTGTCCGCATGGCAGCGGCGGCGGCCCCATCCACACTGCTGTGCATCGGCCCCTGCGGCCGCGGAACGCACCATGAACCACGCCAAAGCCCGCGCCGCGCTGCTCACCCTTCGCACGGAACTCGCGGCGCGCCACCAGCGCATCGACAAGCACATCGGCCATCGCGACGAGCCGCTGCCGTCTGGCCGCAACGACCGCGCCGTCGAACTGGGGAACCGCGAGACGCTGGAGCAGCTCGACGAGGGCGCGCAGCTCGAGCTGGCGCAGATCGACCACGCGCTGGATCGCATCGAAGCGGGCAGCTACGGCCGTTGCGAACGATGCCACCGTTCGATCCCCCGCGCCCGACTCGAACTGCTGCCCTACGCCACCCGCTGCGTGCTCTGCGCCGAACCCGCGTAGCGAGCACGCGGTGGCGGGTCACAGGTTCGTGTAGTTCGGCCCGCCGCCGCCTTCCGGCGTGACCCAGTTGATGACCTGGTACGGGTCCATGATGTCGCACGTCTTGCAGTGCACGCAGTTGCTGGCGTTGATCTTCAGGTCGATGCCGTGCTTGCTGCCGGCCTTCGGTTCCATCTCGTAGACCGCCGCCGGGCAGAAGTGCTGGCACGGGTTGCCGAACTCCTCGACGCAGCGCGTCGAGCACAGATCCGGCTGCGTCACCACGAGATGGCAGGGCTGGTCTTCCTCGTGCAGCGTGCCCGACGAGTAGACCGACGTCAGCTTGTCGAACGTCAGCACGCCGTCCTCGGCGAGCTTGTCGAGCTGCGGCTTGCCCTTGCCGCCGAAGTACGGCCCCACCTTCTGCATGTAGGTGTGCCCCGCATTGCTCTTCAGGTTGTCCGACCACAGCGTGCCCTTGCCGCCGAAGAACTGCGCGAAGGCGCCGTTGATCAGGCCGGCGAGGCGGCCCTTGTGGAAGCCCTGGTGGAAGTTGCGGCACTTGCGCAGCTCGTCGTGCATCCAGTCGGCCTGCATCGACTGCCAGTAGGCACCGGTCGCCGCCGCCGAGAAGTCGCCCTTCTGCAGGCACTGCACCGCGGTCGCCGCGGCCAGCATGCCCGAGCGCAGCGCCAGGTGGATGCCCTTCAGGCGCATGCTGTTCATCAGGCCGGCGCTGTCGCCGACCAGCACGAAGCCATCGCCGAAGTTCTTCGGCATCGAGTACAGGCCACCCTCCGGCAGCGACTTGGCGCCGTAGTGCAGCATCTTCCCGCCGCGCAGGAACGGCGCGATCTTCGGGTGCAGCTTCATGCGCTGCAGCTGGCGGTGCGCGTCCATCGTCGGATCGCGCGAATCGAGGCCGACCACGAGGCCGATCGACAGCAGGTTCTTGCCGCCCTCGGTCTCGCCCATGCCGTAGATCCAGCCGCCGCCGAACGTGTGGCTGTCGAGCGGGTAACCCATCGTGTGCACGACGAGGCCCGGCGCGCAGTTGCCCTTCGGCACCTCCCACACTTCCTTGACGCCGATGCCGTAGACCTGCGGGTTCTGGCCGTCGAGCTTCAGGTCGGCGACCAGCTGCTTGGTCATCGAGCCGCGGCTGCCCTCGGCGAGCACCACCAGCTTGCCCTGCAGGATGCCGCCCGCCTGGAAGTTCCCCTTCTGCGCGCCGTGCTTGTCGACGCCGGAGTCGCCGAGCTGCACGCCGATGACCTTGTTGCCGTCGCGCACCAGCTTGGCGCCGGGGAAGCCCGGGAAGATCTGGATGCCCTTCTGCTCGGCGATCGCGCCGAGCCACTTCACCAGCTTGTTCAGCGACACCACGAAGTTGCCGTGGTTCTTCAGCGGCGGCGGCGTGATCGGGAAGCGCATGCCCCCGGTCGCGGTCAGCCACATCGCATAGTCGTCGTGCACCTCGGCCTCGACCGGGCACTTCGGCTCCATGGTGCGCCATCCGGGCAACAGCGCATCGAGGCCCTTCGGGTCCATGACCGCGCCCGAGATCGAGTGGTTGCCCAGTTCGGCCGCCTTCTCGATCAGGCAGATCTCCGGCTTCAGCGGCGTGCCGGCCCCCGCCTTCTCGACCGCGGCGTTGTGGCCCTCGATCAGGTTGGCCAGGTGGATCGCCGTGGCAAGGCCGGCTGGACCGCCGCCCACCACCACGACGTCGAACTCCATCACATCGCGCTCGGTCATTTCGATTCGTTCTGCACCGCTTGGTAACCGGTGCGTTTCGTCACACTACAGAGCAGCAGCGGCGATCTGCAACGACGACGAACCCGCCTCGTTCCCTTCGCCTCGGCCGCCGGCATCGCACCGCGCACCGAAAGGACTCGCCCCCATGAAGCGCCTATACACCCTGCAGGAGGCCAACCAGGTCTTGAAGCTGGTCCGCGCCATCGCCGCGGAACTGCTCGAACGGCGCACCGCGCGCCGCACCCTGGCGCGCCAGCGCGAACAACTCGAGAACGCCGCGACCCCCGAGGGTCTGCGCAGCGAACTCGCCGAGCTCGATGCCCAGATCTGGGCGCACGATGAAGCGCTCCGCAACTGCCGCGAAGAGCTCGAGAAGCTGTCGATGACGGTGCTGCGCACGAACCCGCTGACGGTGCACATCCCCGGCACCGCCAAGTCCGGTGAGGTGGTGTTCTGCTGGCAGGAAGGTGAGGCCAGCGTCTGCTTCGGCCACCCTCCCGGCCAGGAAGAGCACCAGCGGCGGCCGCTGAAGCTGGCGAGCGGCGCCTGAACGGTTGCCGGCAGCGAGCCGCCGAGCCACGCTGCCGGGATGTTCCACTGCACGATCCTGTTCGCGCTGAAGCCCGGCATCGCGCTCGACCGCGTGCGCACGGCGCGCGAGTCGCTGCAGGAACTGATCGAAACGATGCCCGGCATCGACCACCTGACGGTCGCGCACAACGTGTCGGGTGACCGCAGCGGCTTCAACCTGGCGCTGTTCTCCGGGTTCGAGTCGCGCACCGCGTGCGACATCTTCTTCCGGCATCCGGAGTATCAGCGCGTGTGGCGCGAGGAGTTGGCGCCCTTGGTCGAACGGCACGTGATCGCGCAGGGTGAGGGCGAGGGACAGTTCGGCTGAGTGGCCTGGCGTCGGTGGCCAGAAGCTCGCGCAGGATTCCGGGTCGGGCGCACAGAGCAGACCACCATCGCTGCTGACCGCTCTTCTGCAGAAATC
>CAMAUH010000474.1:0-3485 GCA_945861365.1 Candidatus Kuenenia stuttgartensis | reverse complement strand
CGGGCCGACGCCGCGCGGCTGCTGCGCCGGCGGGAACGTCGTCGGCGCCGCGTAGTCCATCAGCAGGAACGGGCTCCATTCCGGCCCGTCGCCGTAGTGGAACATCGAGCGCACAGGAAAGCCGTCGCCGACCCAGTGTTGGGCGGGTGCGCGGCGGATCATCGGGACAGCGGTCATGCGGGCGGCGATGTAGTCCACCACGCGCGAGTGCGCAAACTCAGCGGATCGCGAACGCGAGCCCGTTCGACCACGACAGGCCGCCGGGCACCGGCTCCAGCACGACGTGCTGCGCGTAGAAGCGCTGGCCCGCGAAGCTCGCGTTCAGCGTCAGGTTGAACGACAGGCTGGCCACGCCGCTGAAGCTGGTGACGCCGGCGAACGTCGCGTCGCCGCTGGTGAACAGCGCGCAGCCGCTGGTGCCGAGCAGCGGGTCGAGGTCGAGGGGCAGCGGCAGCCCAAGGTAGTTCGTGTCGCTGAGGCCGAGCACCAGCACGCCGGCGCTGGTGGCAGCGTGGTTCTGCGAGGTCAGCGTGATCGTCTGGCCGGTGCGGAACGCGCCGCTGGCGCGCAACCTCGCCGGGCCGAACGTGGCCTGGCATGCCGTGCCGTAGGGCCGCCCATAGCCACCACCCCCGACCACGGCGACGCCGTTGACGTTGCCGAACGGGCTCGTGTTGTTGACGAGGAACACCGGTGCGCCGCCCGCGCGCGGCACGCGGTAGACTTGGCCAGTGCCGCCGCCGGTGATCAGGTCGCCGTTCTGGTCGAGATCGAGCGAGTTGGGGCCGGGCACCGAGAAGGGCGGGCACACGTCGGTGACGGTGCCGGTGCCGTCGATGCGCACGACGCGGTTGGCGGTCAGCACGGTGGCGAGCACGTCGCCGGTGCTCGGGTCGAGCTGGATGCCGGTCACGGCGCCGCCGAGGCCGCTGGCGACCGGCGTCGCGTTCGCCGTGGTAGCACCGGCGGGCAGCCGGTAGATCGCGCCGTTGCCGCCGGCGAGCACGTCGCCGGTCAGTGGATCGAGCACGCTGCAGTTGAGGTCGACGCCCCACGGCTGCGCGCCGGTGGTGAGGTCGTTGACGAGGTTGGTCGCCGGGTCGAACAGCCGGATCTGGCCCGATCCGGCATCGCTGAAGACGAGCCGGCGCTGCGCATCGAACGACAGCTGGCAGGCGATGCCGACGTTGGTCGTGAGCGTCGCGTAGGTGACCGAGCCGGGGCCGAGGATCTGCGCGCGACCGAGGAAGCCGAACCCGGCGATCCAGAAGGTGTGCGGCGACGCGTCGTCCCACAGGATGGTCTGCGAGAAGCCGGAGCCGAAGCCGGGCGTCGTGTAGGCGGTGATGCTGGTGCGGAAGACGCCGAAGGCGGCGTTCGAGAAGCCGGTCATGGCGATGTCGCCGACCTGGGTCTGGGCCGCGAGGGGTACGGCGAGGGCGAACAGGAACGGGACGCTGGCGAGTGTGCGCATCGGTGGACGGCTCCTTCGGGTGAGGGGGCCGCGATGGTGGGTGGGTTCGGCGTGGTGGTCAAGGCGGGCGGCGCCAGCCTCGTCAGGAGCGGTGCCGAGGTCAGCGCGGATCGCGATTGCCATTGGGCGGATCCAGCGCGGTCAGGATCGCGAAGGCCGCCCGCACGCGCGCTTCGATCGGGTAGCTGCGGTTCGCCAGCAGCACGATGCCGAGGTCGCGCGCGGGCACGAAGGCCACGTAGGCGCCAAAGCCGTTCGTCGAGCCGGTCTTCTGCAGCAGCATGTCGGCGCGCGGCGGCTGCGGCGGCACCAGCGGCGTGACCGCCTGCGCCGTGAACAGCATCGTCGGCGAGTTCCCGGCCAGCAGCGTGTCGAGCTCCGTCGGGTACGGATACATCTCCCAACCGAGGCCCTGCACCATGCCGCCGACCGTGTAGTAGCCGGTGTGGGTCGCCGCGATGGCGCGGCGCAGCGGGCCGTCGGCGGCGAGGTCGCGCAGGTTCGCTTCGACGAAGCGCAGCAGGTCGGCCGCGGTGGTCTTCACACCATAGGTCTCCGCGTCGAGCAGTCCTGGATTGACCCGCACCAGCGCGCCGTCCCGGTGTCCGTGCGCGTAGTGGGGCAGCCGCGCCGCCGGCACTTGCACGTAGGTGTCGTGCATGCCGAGCTGCGGCAACAGGTCCTGCTCCAGCAGTTCGGCGAACGGGCGGCCGAGGCTGCGCGCGGTGAGATGGCCGAGCAGACCGATGCTGGGGTTGGAGTACAGCCGCTGCGTGCCCGGTGGGTGGTCCGGGATCCAGGTGCGGAACCAAGCGAGCATCGCCGCTTCGCTGGCGACGCCTTCCGGGTACTGCAACGGCAGGCCGCCAGCCGTGTAGGTGGCGAGGTCGAGCAGGCGGATGCGGTCGAAGCTGCTACCCAGCAGCGCAGGTAGATGCCGGCTGCTGGGGTCGGCCAGCGACAGCGTGCCGCGCTCGGCGGCGTAGCACGCGAGCGTGGTGGTGAACGTCTTGCTGACCGAGCCGATCTCGAACAGCGTGTCCGCGTCGACGGCACGCAGCGGCTGCTGCCGCGCGGCGACCCCGTAGTAGAACGCGTAGCGCTGGCCGCGGATCGCCACGGCGACGGCCATGCCCGGCACGTCGTGCTCGGCGAGCAGCGGGCGGATCGTGGCGTCGACCACGCGCTCGACGGCTGGCCGTTCGGCGAGGGGTGCTGCATGGGTGCAAGCGGCGAGCGCGAACGTGAGGGCGGCGAGCGCGATGGGTAGTTGCTTCGGACTCGGCATGGCAGGGTGGTCGCCGCGCGGACGTGATGGAGGGCTCGCGCGGGGGCGGCCATGCTGCGGTGCGGTCGACCAGTGATCCAGTTCGGCAGCCGAGGCGATCGCACGGCGCACGGCCCGCCGCGCTTGCGCGCTTCCGCGGCAGTCGCCACGCTGCTCGCCCCATGACCGCTTCCTACCGCGCCCCGCGGGGCAAGGCGCTGACGTGCGCCAACTGGCAGATCGAGGCCGCCTACCGCATGGTCCAGAACAACCTGGACCGCGATGTCGCCGAGGACCCCGAACGACTGATCGTGTACGGGGGCTTGGGCAAGGCGGCGCGCAACCCGGAAGCGCTGCAGAAGATCCTCGCCACGCTGCGGCGGTTGCAGCCCGACCAGACGATGCTCGTGCAGTCGGGCAAGTGCGTCGGCGTGTTCACGACGCATCCGGACGCGCCGCGCGTGCTGCTCGCCAACAGCAACCTGGTCGGCGACTGGGCGAACTGGGACGAGTTCCGCCGGCTCGACAAGCTCGGGCTGATCATGTACGGCCAGATGACCGCCGGCAGCTGGATCTACATCGGCACGCAGGGAATCGTGCAGGGCACCTACGAGACGTTCGTCGCCGCCGGCCGGAAGCACTACGGCAGCGACCTGAAGGGGCGCCTCGTCGTCACGGCCGGTCTCGGCGGCATGGGCGGCGCGCAGCCGCTGGCGATCACGATGGCCGGTGGCGTCTGTCTGG
>CAMAUH010000473.1 GCA_945861365.1 Candidatus Kuenenia stuttgartensis | reverse complement strand
GCTGCGCCTTGTTGAACCGGTGGATCTCGTCGACGAACAGCAGCGTGCCGCGACCATCACGCGCCCGCGCCGCCTGCGCCTCGGCGACCGCTTCGCGCACCTGCGCGACGCCGCCGAGCACCGCCGAGAACGGTTTGAAGTGCAACTTCGCGTGCTGCGCGATCAGCAGCGCCAGCGTCGTCTTGCCGACGCCGGGCGGCCCCCACAGCAGCAGCGAGCCGGCCACGCCGCCTTCGATCGCGGCGCGCAAGCCGCGCCCAGCACCGACGACGCCTTCCTGGCCGAGGTACTCGGCGAGCGTGCGCGGCCGCATGCGTTCGGCCAGCGGCGGCAGCGGGCCCTTGCCGCCCGTGCGCTCCGCAACGCCGTCTTCCGGCAGATCGCCGAACAAGCTCATGTCACACCCGCTGGCGCTTCGCCTCGAACAACAGCACGCCGGCGGCGACCGCGACGTTCAGGCTGTCGACCGGCGCCTGCAGCGGGATGCGCACGCGCGCGGTCGCCGCGGCGAGCAGTTCCTTCGGCACACCGGCGGCTTCCGCGCCGACCACGAGCAGCAGCGGCTTCTTCAGATCGACCTGCGTGTGCAGCTTCTCGCCACCACCGTCGGCGACGACCAGCTGCAGGCGATGGCGCTTGGCGAACTCGAGCACGCCTACTGCATCGAGACCGTGCAGCACTGGCAGGCGGAAGATCGAACCCATCGAGCCGCGCACGGCCTTGTCGCGGAACGGGTCGGCGCCGCCCTTCATCGTGATGCAGCCCGACGCCCCCGCAGCCTCGGCGGTGCGCAGCAGCGAGCCGAGGTTGCCGGGATCGCGCACGCCCGCCGCGACGACGACCAGCGGCGCCAGCGTCTCGCCGAGCAGCGCCCGGTCTTCCCGCACCGGCTTCTGCAGCAGCACGGCGACACCCTGCGGCGACTCCAACGCACTGAGCCGCGCCAGCACGTCATCGGTGCACTCGAGGAACGAACGCGTGCTGCGCTGCAGGCGATCGCGCAGCGCGGTGTCGGTCAGCCGCGGCGACACCGCGGCCTCCACCACCTGCATGCCGGCGTCGAGCGCTTCGGCGACGAGGCGCACGCCTTCGGCGAGCAGCACTCCTTCGAGTTCGCCCGCGGCAGCGGCGCGGAAGCGCTGGATGGCGGGGTTCTTGGCAGACGTCAGTTCGCGGCGGTCGTTCGGCATCGGGCCGCACACGGTAGCGCGGCGCGAAGGCCGATGCAGCGCATCAGCCCTTGCTCTTGCCCGGCTTCTTCGCAGCCTTCTTCGCGGCCTTCTTGGCGGGCTTGGCGACGACCTTCTTCGCCGCCGGCTTCTTCGCCGCGGGCTTCTTCGCGGCAGCCTTCTTCGCCGGCTTCGCGGCAACGACCGGCGCGCCGCCCTGCAGCTCGGCCAGCTTCTCGCGCACCTGCTCCGCGTGCCCGGCGGCCTTCACCGTCGCCCAGTGGTGCGCGACGAGGCCGTCCGGCGAGATCAGCACCGTCGAACGGATCACGCCGACGACCGGCTTGCCGTACATCAGCTTCTTGCCGTACGCGCCGTAGGCATCCATCACCTTGCGGTCGGCATCGGTCAGCAGCTTGATGCCGAGCTTGTGCTTGGCGATGAACTTCGTGTGCGCGCTGGCGCCATCGGCGCTGCAGCCGAAGACCTCGGCATCGAGGCCACGGAAGGCCGGCAGCGCGGCAGTGAACTCACACGCTTCCACGGTGCAGCCGGGCGTGTCGTCCTTCGGATAGAAGTAGAGAACGACCCAGCGACCGGCGAGGTCCTTCAGTGCGACGGCCTTGCCGTTCTGGTCGGGGAGGGTGAACGCGGGAGCTTTGGTGCCGACTTCGAGCATCGAGGGATGGTTCGCGAACGCACGGCGCATAGCAAGCGCGCGTTCACGCGATCACTTCGACTTCGTCCCAGAAGCCGAGCCAGTGGTCGACCGGCTGCATGCGCGCACCCGGCTTCTCGTAGGACCACGCATTGCGCTCGGCGCAGGCCTCGCCCTGCAGCACGTCGTAGAACTGCACGCCGTGCGGGCAGGCGCGGTCGCCGTCGGTCTTCGGCGCCAACCGCAGCAGGTCCATGCGCACCGAAGCACGCGGGAAGTACACGTAGCCATCGACTTCGAGGGTGCGCTCGCTGTCGGCGAGCACCGTTCCGTTCCAGAGGGCGCGCATCAGCGGATCTCCCAACGTACGCCGCCACCGACCTTGCGCACGCGCGTGCGCGACGAGTCGTCCACCGCGAAGCCATCGATGCTGCGCAGGATGTCGTCGGTGACGCGGCCGTCGAGGTAGTAGCTGTGCTCGACGAAGCCCTTCACGATCGCGCTGCAGTCGATCTGCTCGACCTTGTCGGGCAATGCCACCGCGCGCACCGCGCCGTTGCTGCCGAGGCGGTCCGGATTGCCCTTCGTGTAGTCGGACACGTGCAGCGCCATGTCCGCGGAGTTGTGGTAGATCGACACGGTGCGCGCGAGCTCGTGCAGGTCGTGCATCGGCTGCCCGGGCTCGAACACGTTGGCGTCGACGTCCGGCGCGCACAGGAAGATGTGGTCGAACATCCGGGGCAACGCGCTGCCGGGCGTGAACTGGCGCATGCGCTCGAGGGCGTTCTGCAGCACGAAGTTGCCCATCGAGTGGCAGAGCAGGTGCAGATCCTGCGGACAGGCCGTGCCGCCCGCCCGATCGGCCAGCGAGGCGAGGTGGTCGCGCAGCTTCAGCAGGCCGCGCGCGAACGCGTAGCCCGAGCCCTTCGCCTCGCTGCGGTCCGACTTGTAGCTGACGAACGGCAACGCCAGCCCGTCCGACGGCCAGCTGAACAGCACGACGGTGGTCTGCTGCTTCGCGTCGCCGATGCCGTCGCGGTTCTGCATGACCTGCAGCGCCAGCGCACTGCCGACCGCCGCTTCCCACGACACGTTGAAGCCGTGCACGAACACCAGCACGTCGCTGCGCTTCAGCATGTCGCGCTGCAGGTCGGAGAACATCGCCTTGCTGCCGAGCTTGGCCTTGTCCTGCCCGGTGTCGGAACGCGCCGCGTCCAGCTTCTCGGGATAGGCCTCGATCTTCGCCTTCTTCGCGGCCTTGGCCAGCAGTTCGGCGAGGTCGTTGCCGCTGCCGGTGCCGTAGCCCGTGTCCTTCTGCAACGCCTTCTGCACCGCAGCGTCGTCGACGGTGACGGAGAGCCAGCCGAAGCGCAGGTTCTCCATGCCGTCACTGGAGAAGGCGCGGCCATAGCGGTCGGGATGCCAGCGGTCGCTGCCTTCGTGGGAGCGGTTGGTGGCGAAGTAGAGGCCGAGTTCCATCGCGGCAGTGTGCTTCGGCGACGGGGCGCGCGCTACGAGGGAGCGGCATGAACGTCTCTGCGATCAGCGTGCGGGCAGGCGGAGCACGATCGGTGTCGCGTCGCCGGTCGCGCGCACGGTGCCAAGTTCGATCGCGGGGCCGTAGCCAGGCTGGCCGAAGGCGTTCTTGCCGGCGGAGCGATGGAAGGTGGCCCGCAGCAGGTCGTTCTTCATTACATGCTGGAATGCCGCGGCCTCTGAGGAAGTGACCA
>CAMAUH010000472.1 GCA_945861365.1 Candidatus Kuenenia stuttgartensis | reverse complement strand
GGCGTGAACCGTGATCGACTTGGTCTGGCTCGGTACCACCGCACCCGCCGGCAGCCCCTTCGGTTTCCGGACGTGCTTCTTCTGCGTGTAGACGACCTCGATGCGGCCTTCGCTGCGGGCTTTGCTGAAGTGCACCGCCAGCGTCGCCGCGTCGAGCAACGTCTCGAGGCTGGCGGTCTTCTGCTTCGGCAGCCGCACGATCACGTGGGATCCCGGCCGCCCACCGCCGACGTGCAGCCACAGGTCGTTGCCATTGGCGATCCGCATCGTCAGGCGGTCGTTCTGTTCGTTGTTCTTGCCGACCCAGATCGGGTAGCCCTCGGCGCTGACGAAGCGGCGGCAGTTCTCGCTGGACGCCGGATCCGGTTTGCTGCGGCCCTGGGCGGCGGTCGGTCGCGCCTGGGCTTTGGCCTTCGGCACAGCCCCCAGCCGCTGCAGCCGTTCGCGCAGTCCGGCGAGGCGCGCGGCCACGTCCTCGGCATCGAGGGTCAGTTGCGCCAGTTCGTCGTGCGCTTGCTGCAGGGCGGCGACTTCGGTTTCGGCCGTGGCGAGGCGTTGCGTCGAGATCGCGCGGCTGTCGTCGAGCCGCCGCGCCTTCTCGTAGAGGGCTTGGGCCTGCAGCAGCACGGGCTTGGCCGGATCGAGCTCGATCGTCAGGGTCTCGCCGTCACGCAGCGGGTCCGGCACCTGCATCGACGGCGCGCCGCGCCGCACGGTGTGCTGGTAGGCGAGCATCAGGTCCGCGCGGTTGCGCAGGGCTTCGACGCGGCCGACGTCCGCGAGCTGCTGCGCCAGCCCTTGCACCTTGGCCTTCGCCTTGTGCAGTGCGCGCTGGGCGCCGCGCTGCAGCAGTTCGTGACTGCGCCGCAGTTCCGCCTGCTCGTCGTAGGGGCGGAAGCAGGCATCGATCGCAGCCAGCACCGGGGCTGCGAACCGGCTCGCGGCTTCGCTGCGGCGTTCTTCGGCGGGCGGCGGCGGCGCGTAGGGGGCGCCGAGTGCCAGGCTGCGCACCGCGGTCGCGACCGGCCGCGACAGCAGCAGGATGCGGCCCTCGGCGTCGAGCAGCGCCCACAGGCCGCGGGCACCGAACAGTTCGACCATCAGGCGGCGATCACCCTGCGCGGTGGCGAAGTGCAACGTGCACCGCCGTTCGCCCTCGGCCGCCAGGACCCTGGTCAGCGTCGCCGCGTGCAGTTCCTTCGCCAATTGGTCCCGCTGCGGGCCGCGGGCGAACTGGTCGGCGCGGTAGCGAGCCTGCGTCGTCGTGATGCGGGCGCGCACGCCACCGGGAGCGACGAGCAGGAAGCTCTTGCCGGCCGCGTGCTGCAGCACCAGCAGCAGGTCCTCCGCATCGGGCAGCAGCGCGAGCGGCGTGATCTCCAGCACGCGCGCGCCGGCCAGCTGGTGCAGTTCGCTGCAAGCGTCGGCGAGTTCCGCAGCCGACAAGCCGCGCATCGGCTCCGCCGGCGGGAACATGGCGGACTACTTCTTCAGCTCCTCGACCGGATCGTAGATCCAGTTGATCGCCGCGTAGTCGTACTTGACCAGGCCCTCCGGGAAGAACAGGCCGAGTTCGCGGGCCGCGGCTTCCGGGCTGTCACTGCCGTGCACGAGGTTGTAGCTGCGGCTGACACCGAAGTCGCCGCGGATGGTGCCGGGGGCGGCGTCGGCGCCGAAGGTGGCGCCCATCAGCGTGCGGCAGATCTTGATCGCGTCGATGCCTTCGAGCGCCAGGGCGACGACCGGCGAACTGGTCATGAACTTGACGAGTCCCGGGTAGAACTTGCGTTCCTTGTGCGCCTCGTAGTGCTTGGCGGCGAGTTCCGGCGAGATCTGCATCAACTTCATGGCGACGAGCTTCAGGCCCTTCTGTTCGAATCGACTGAGGACCTGGCCGACGAGGCCTCGTTGCACGGCGTCGGGCTTCAACAGGATGAGGGTTCGTTCCATGGGTAGTTCGCTGGGAAAAGGGGCGAGGATCCTAACCACCGCGCGCGCGGTTGCCGCTGCGTTTTCTCGGCTGTGGCCAGCCTGTCTGGTGTCGATGCTGGCTGCCTGCGTCGAGGTGCCGTCCAACTCGTTGGCCAGTTCGGCCCGCGGGCGGGCCATGGCGGCGGAACGCAGCGAGCGGGAGCGTCACGAGCGCGAACTCGCGCTGCTGCGGCAGACCGAGGGCCAGATCGAAGCCGAGATCGCGCAGGCGAAGCTGTCCACGGCGCGCGCTGCCGCCGCGCTGCGCACCGTGCAGGCGGAGATGGGGCTGCAGTTGGCGGCCTTGCGGCAGGCCGAGCAGGAACTCGCAGTGGCCCGGGCCCGCGGTCAGCAGATCGAGGCCGAGCTGGTGCCGCTGCGCGCGCTCGAGGCGCAGTTGCAGCAGCAACAGCAGCTGCGCGACGCGGCGGCGGCGCGGTTGGCGCAAGGCACTGCCGAGATCGACGCGGCGAGTGCGCAGGTCGCGCAGATCGAAGCGGCGTTGCTGGCTCGGCTGACCGCGTTGCAGCAAAAGCTCATCGCCAGCAAGCAGTTCACCGAGGCGCTCGCCGGCATCGAGAAGGCCCTGGCGGACGCGATCGGGGCGGTTGCACCGCCCGCGGCTGCGCCGGTGGCGCCAGCCGCACCGGCAGCGGGGGCCGCACCGGCGGTCAAGTGAGCGGCGGCTGCCTTACGGCCACTCGTGGTGGAACATCTCGCCGGCGGGCTTGTCGGTGCGCTCGAAGGTGTGGGCGCCGAACAGGTCGCGCTGCGCCTGCGTCAGGTTCTGCGGCAGCTGCGCGCGGCGGAACGAATCGAAGTAGCTGAGGCTCGCGCCCATCGCCAACGTCGGCACGCCGCGTTCGGCGGCCAGCGCCACGACCTTGCGCCATGCCGTCTGGTTCTTGACCAGGAAGCCACCGAGTTCCGGATCGAGCAGCAGGTTGCCGAGCTGCTTCTGCTTGCCGTAGGCCTGCTGGATGCTGCGCAGGAACTTCGCGCGGATGATGCAGCCACCCTTCCAGATGCGGGCGATCTCGCCGAGGTCGAGGCCCCACTTCTTGTCCGCGTCGGCGGTGGCCAGCAGGTCGAGGCCCTGCGCGTAGGAGCAGATCTTGCTGCAGTAGAGCGCGTCGCGCACGGCGTCGAGCAGGCCCTGCACCGGGGCTGCGGCGGCGGGGCCCGCGAGCTGCTTGCTGGCGGCGACGCGCTGTTCCTTCATCGCACTGAGGCAGCGCGCTTCGACCGCGGCATGCATCGTCGGTGCCGGGATGCCGTAGCGCAGCGCCATCTCGCTGGTCCACTTGCCGGTGCCCTTCTGGCCGGCGCGATCGACGATCACGTCGACCATCGGCTGCTTCGTCATCGGGTCGATGGCGCGCAGGATGCGGGCGGTGATCTCGATCAGGAAGGACTCGAGGAAGGTCTTGTTCCACGCGGTGAACGCGTCGGCCATCTGCGCTGCGCTCATGCCGAGCACGTGGTGCATCAGGTCGTAGCACTCGGCGATCAGCTGCATGTCGCCGTACTCGATGCCGTTGTGCACCATCTTGACGAAGTGCCCGGCGCTGCCGGTGCCGATGTGCGTG
>CAMAUH010000471.1 GCA_945861365.1 Candidatus Kuenenia stuttgartensis | reverse complement strand
TCGATGATGCCGCCGGTGGTTCGCGCGCGTTCGATCACGAAGTCGACCAGCGCCTGGCACTGGAACCAGCCGGGCCACATGTCGTGGCCGCGCCCTGCCACCGTCTCGAGATGCATCGGGCCCCCGAGCTTCGTGTAGCGCCGATGCAGCTCCGCCGAGTTCGACTCGAGCGGCACGACATGATCGCTGTCGCCGTGGATGTGGAAGATCGGCACCCGGGCCGCAGCCAATGGCGCGAGCCTCGCGATCGGGTCGTGCTCAGGCAGCGCCTTCTGCAGCTCGGACGCGGTCATCGCGTAGGCACCACACGCCTTCGCAAGGCCCGGATAGCTCTCGAGACTGCAGACCGGATAGATGCCCGCGATCCCCGCGACCGACTCGGGATGCTCCGCCGCCCAGTTGTAGAGCATCAGGCCCCCGCGGCTGCGCGCCAGCAGGCAGGCTCGTGGCGCCAGACCACGCTGCTCGACGAGGTGGCGGTGCAAAGCCGTGAACGCCGCGCGCCCGGATGGGTTGCCGTAGGACTCGCCGACATCGATGCCGGCGATCGCGATGCCCGCGGCCAGCAACCGGTCGAACATCCACTGTTCGGCCTCGCCAGGCAGCCCTGGCAACGTCGGCGCATACCAGACCCAAGGCATCAGCGCCGTCGCGGCCTCGCCCTTCGGCAGCATCAGGAACGCGCGATGGCCGGCGACCTCGAACTCCTGTGTGGTCTGCGCGCGAGCGGAACCAGGGATCAGCAAGGAAAGCGCCGCCGCCAGGGCGAACCATGGGCAATGAGCAGGCATGGAAGTCGTCAGGCTAAGCGCGCCAGGCCGGTTCCGCGCCATCGCGCTCGCGATGAGCGCATGCGGCGCGACCCGTTCACGCACCACCAGCCGCCGCGGCTGCGAGACAGCGTTCCTTCACCGCGCGCAGATCGAGCTTGCCGGTGCCGAGCAACGGCAGCGCATCGACCGGCACGAACTGGTCGGCGCGCGGCACGAACAGCGACGGCAGCCCGCGCGCGGCCAGTTTCAGCAGCACCGCCGGCAGCTCACCCGCCGGCAGCGTCGTCAGCACCATCAACCGCTCGCCCTTCTTGCTGTCCGGCACGCCACTGACCGCGAACGCGCGCTCGACGCGGCCGCTGCACGCCTGCAGGTGCTCCTCGACGAGGCCGTGCGGCACCATCTCGCCGCCGATCTTGCTGAAGCGCGACAGCCGGTCGCCGAGGAACAGGAAGCCGTCGTCGTCGAGCCGGCCGAGGTCGCCCGTGACGTACTGGCCATCGTGCATCGCCGCGACGGTGAGGTCGTCGCGCCCCAGATAGCCGCGCATGACGTTCGCGCCGCGCACCAGCACGAGCCCGGTCTCGCCGATCGGTTTTGGCTGCCGCGTGTCCGGATCGACGATGGTGACCACGACGCCCGGCAGCGGTCGCCCCACCGAGCCGCGGCGCGTGCCCGCCTGGTAGAAGCCCGCTGCGCGGTAGCCGGGCACGCTGATCGCGACCACCGGAGCGGTCTCCGTGCAGCCATAGCCCTGCACCGGGCGGATGCCGAACCGATCCGCGAACGCGTCGGCCAGTTCGTCGGTCAACTTCTCGGCGCCGGTCAGCACGATGCGCAGCGAGCCGAGCTGCCCGGGTTCACAGCGGCGCAGGTACAGCTGCAGGAACGTCGGCGTCGCCAGCAGCACGGTGGCGCGATGCGTCGCGGCCAGCTCACCGACCACGGCTGCGTCGAGCGGATTGGCGTGGAACACGGTGCTGGCGCCCTGTTGCAGCGCGTACCACAGCGCCAGGTTGCCGAACGAGTGGAACAGCGGCAGCACGCCGATCAGCCGATCGCGCGCCTCCAGCGGCAGCAGCTGCGCCACGCCATCGCAGTTCGCCTGCAGGTTGCCGTGCGTCAGCACGACGCCCTTCGGTTCGCCGGTGCTGCCGCTGCTGAACAGGATCGCGGCGACGTCGTCGAGCTGGACGCGAGAGCGCGCCCCGCACGCGCGCTCGAGCGCGCCGATCGGCAGCAGCAGTGCGCGCAGCGCCGCGCCGATGCGTTCGCCTCGCGGCACGGTGGCCAGCACGTCCTCGAGCCACAGCACGGTCACGTGCGCCGGCAGCACCAGCTTCAGCCGCTCGACGAACGCGCGCGACGTGACGATGGTGCGCAGCTCCGCCTGGCGGATCGCCGAGTCGAACGCGGCCTGGCCGGTCGTGTAGTTCAGCGACACCGCGGCGCGGCCCGACAGGCTCGCGGCGATCGCGGTCAGCGCGCCGCCGACCGACGGCGGCAGCAGGATGCCGACGGCGCGCTGGTCGCCCCACGCCAGCCGCAACCGCCGCGCCAGCACGATCGCCGCACCGAGCGCCTGCAGCCGCGACAGGTGCTTGCCACTGCCGTCGAGCAACGCCGAGCGCCACGGCGCACGCCGCACCTGCCGCACGAACAGCACGTGCAGCGGCTGCAGCTCGGCGGCGCGCAGCCGCCAGGCCGCTTCGCCGAGTTCATCGACCGCGCGGCGCACTTCGACCGGCGCCGTGCTCGCCGGCAGCGGCACGCCGAACGACACCGTCACCGGGCACGGCACGCGGCTCGGCACCACCTGCACGCGACCTTGCCGCGCACTGCCGAGCGCGCCGTAGACGCGGTCGAGGTGTACTGGCACCACCGGGGCGCGGCGCCCCTTCAGGATGCGCTCCATGCCGCGGCGGAACGGCAGCGTGCTGCCCATGCGCGAAATCTCGCCTTCCGCGAACAGGCAGACCAGTTCGCCTTCGTCGAGCGCCTGGCCGGCGTCGCGCAGCGCCTTCAGCAGCACGCGCGGCCCGCCGCTGCCGGCGATCGGGATCGCGCGCAGCCCCTGCAGGAACGGCCGCAGCCACGGCCGTTCGTACCACGACTGCTCGACGACGAAGCGGATCGGCCGATCGATCGCGACCAGCAGGAACATCGCGTCGAAGAACGACACGTGGTTGGGCACCAGCAGCGCCCCGCCCTGCAGCGGCACGTTGCTCTGGCCGACGATGCGCACGCGGTACAGCGTGCGCGTCAGCAACACGACGCACAGCCGCAGCAGCGCCACCGGCAGCAGCCAGATCGCCCACAGCGTCGCCAGCAGCGTCAGGGCAGCGGCGATCAGCAGGATCTGCGCGCAGTCGCAGCCGAGGCGCGCCAGCAGCAGGCAGCCGAGGTTGCCGACCAGGATGCCGGCGAACGACAGGCAGTTGACCAGCGCGATGATGGCGCCGCGGCGCGCCGCCGGCGCCTTCCACTGAACCAGCGCGTTGAGCGGCACGACGGCAAAGCCGCTGGCGACGCCGAGCAGCGCCATCCACGCGAACGTGCCGAACCAGCCGGGCACGAACAGACCGAGCATCGCGGTGCCGATCGCGAGGCCGAGTGCGCCGAGCGGGATCAGGCCGACTTCGACGACGCCGCGCGACAGCTTGCCGGCCAGCGCCGCACCGACGCCGACGCCGATCGCGAACAGTGCGTACGGCACGCCCTTGTAGGTGTCCGAGAAGCCGAGCACCTGCTTGCCGTAGACCAGCACGTCCTGGCCGAGCAGCGACGCCAGGCCCCAGAACGCCACCGAGCCGAG
>CAMAUH010000470.1 GCA_945861365.1 Candidatus Kuenenia stuttgartensis | reverse complement strand
TGGGATCGCCGGCGGTGAGCAAGGCAGCGGCCTGGAAGAACCGCGCCCGATCGCGCAGCTCCACATCGCGGCCTTCGAGCCGACGCAGGCCGGCGATGGCCTGCTCGAAGCCGCGGGCCGCCGCATGCATGTCGCCCACTTCGTAGGCCAGCAGGCTGCGCAGGTAGACGGCTTCCGGTGCCGCCTGCCCCGGTTCGGCCGCGACGTCCTGCAGCCGTTGCAGTGCCGCGTCGCGCTCCGGTCGCTGCCGCCGCGGCTCGACGCTGGCGGCATCGTGCTGGCGCAGTTCGCCGAGTGCGGCCACCAAGGTAGCAGCGCTGGCCAACTGCAGGTGCCCGGCGGCGAGCTGGGCCGCGCGCTCGGCGGCCGCGATCGCCATCTGCCACTCGCTGGCCGCGAGCAGCCGTTCGGCCAGCGCGCGGTGGTAGCGCGAACGAACGTCCACCGGCAGCCGCTCGAAGCCGGCCATGCCGAGGATCTTGCCGAGGATCGAGGCCGTGCTCTCCTGGTCGTCGCTGTCGACGCGCGTCTCCAGACGCGCCAACAGGTCGGTCACCGCCGCATCGACGATGATGTCGAGTTCGCCAGCGCCGGGTTCCGCGGCCAGATACTGGATCGCTCGCACCGCGAGCTTCAGGTCGCCGGACCAGAACAGCGAGCGCACGACGATCGGCAGCACGTTGGCGGCGATCGCCGGATCGGTCAGCAGTTCGAGCAGCTGCTGCGGATCCTGCACGACCGCGGCAATCTGCTCACGTTCGCCGCGACGGTCGTAGGCGCGCACCACGCCGAACAGATGCCAGCGCCGCGAGCTCGGCTCGACGGGTACCGCTGGCAGCTCGAGCCCGAGCAGCGTGCGCGCATAGCCGAGCAGGAAGCACGGCCCCGGCCGCGGGCCGGCGCACTCCCAGTAATCGAGCAGGGCGCGCTGCGTGTCGACCTTGGCTTCGCCCTTGTGGGCAGAATGGACCTGTTGCAGCAACAGCCGATCGAGCGCGGTTTCCCAACCCATCAAGAGCCTCCGCCCGGCGCTATCGACGGACGGTCGCCGAAGCTCATGCCGGCGCAGGAAGCCGCGTTGGGAACGTGGTCATTCCATCAGGGAGCGCGCGTCCTGCGGCAGCACCACCACGCGGCCGGCGAGCCGCCGTTCCAGCCCATCCCCGGCCCGCGGCGAAAGGGCGCCGAGCACCATGTCGCCGACGCGCAGATGCGGCATCGCGCCCGCCGGGGCGGCGATCCAGTGGTCCTCGCCGTCATCGTCCCTGGCGCCGAAACCGCGTGCATCGACCGCCTCCACGTGCAGGAGGCCAGGGCGAACGTTGCCTTCGGCCGCCGTGCTCAGCGCCGTGCCCGCTGCCTGCAGCCGGTCCAGTTGGTCGAGGAAACTGCCTTGGCAGCCATCGAGAACCGGCGTCAACGCCATCTCCTGCGTCAGCGCCAGCCAGTCGGCGAAGTGGCGCAGTTCCGCGAACGTCGTGCGCACCGCGGTTGCCGCACCGGCCGTCGGCGCGCCGAGGTACACGTGCAGCAATAACCGCACGACGTCACTCGGCGTGATGCTCTCGACGTCGTTGCGGGGCACCGGCGCGTTGCTCTGCAGGTCCGCCCACTGCCGCAGCGCCCCGGCCGCTGGCCCTTCCTGCCGCTTCATCTCCCACAGGTACTCCTCGACCAGTGGCCCCAGATCGCCGCCATCCTCGTCGGCGAGCAGCTGCGCTGCTTCCTCATCCACATCCTCGGCATCGTCATCGAGCTCCGCGGGATCGATGCCGGCCATGCGCCCAAGCCGCGCGAACAGTTCCTCGACATCCTGCTTCTGCGCCAGCCCTTGCTCGAGCGCGCGCGCCAGCTGCTCACCCAACCCGAGGCCAGGCGGCACCGCTTCGGGCGTATCCGACGATTCCTCGGCTGTGGGTTCGTCGTCGCGATGCAGCAGGTTCCACAGCTGCAGCAGCACGGCCCGCACGCGATCGAGGTCGACCGCCGTGTCGAACGCGAGTTCCTCGAGCAACGGCCCCATGGCCGGACCGAGTCGGCTCGCTGCTGCCAATCGCGAACTGATCTCGGTGACGCCGAGTTCGCAGCCACCTGCATCGAGCAGTTGCTCCAGTTCGGCCTCGAGGTGCTCGAGTGGCACTTCGTCGGGACCGCTGGACGTGGGACTGCGCGCCTGGTCGGGACGGCGCAGCAGCAGGTGTTCGATCTCCACCTGCCAAAGGCGGCGCGACAGGCCGAGGCGCTGCACGTCGCGGGAGAACGCCTGGCCGATCGCGACCCCGGGACGGAACACGGCCGCCGCGGTCGACGGCGTCCACTGGCCGGCGCCGACCGGATAGAGGCGCCCGACCACCAGATCCCCCGGCAACAGCGAGCCTGGCGGCACCAGCAGGTCGAGCATGCCGTCGTCCTGCAGATCCCGAGCCATGGCACTGTGCGGGTTGGCCGAGGTCACCAGGAACACGGACACGAACGAGCCGCCGACTTCAGGCTCCAGGTTGGCGTACGGCAGCACCTCGATCGGCACATCACCGAGCGTCTCGCTCTCGCGCTCGAGTGCGAACCACTCGGCGAAACGATGCTCGGCCGGAGCTGCCACGCCGGGCACCACGCCATTCGCCACGGCTTGCTGGCCGAAGAACTCGCGGCGGGCTCGCTGGATCTCGGGCTGCAGCTTCGGGTCGGCAGCCAACAGCTGCGCCAGCTTGCTGATGCCGGCCGCGGCCGCTTGCGCGTCGTCACTGGTCATCCAGGAGAGGCTCGCAAAGCCAGCCTCCGATTGCAACGCGACGATGGCAGCAAGGGGACTCTCGCCGGGCGGCCCCCGCGACGGCATGATCCGCGCCGTGCACCTGCTCCCGCAGGAACCTGTGGCCCAGGCCACGCCGACCAGCGACCTGCTGCAGCAGCTGCAGGCGCTCGGTTGGGTCGATCACACCGCGATCGCAGTGCTGCTGGTGTTCTTCGTGATCGGCTTGTTCAAGGGCCTGATCTGGCAGGTCAGCCGGGTCGGCATCCTGGTCGTGGCCTACGTGGTCGCCGGTCGATTCGGCCAGGATGTCGCCGACCTGCTGACGCGCACGAGCGTGGCTTCGCCGAACCCCGGTGACTCGTCGGCGGCACCGACCAGCTCCGACACCACGATCTACCTCGCCTACGTGTTGCTGTTCCTGGTGGTGCTGATCGCGCTGAGTCTGCTGGCGATCGTGCTGCAGAAGCTCGCCGCGAAGGCGGGCCTCGGGTTCTTCGACCGGCTCGGTGGCGGCGTGCTCGGCGTGGCCACCGGCGGTTGCGTCGTGCTGTTCGGCCTGTTCGTCGTGCACATGTTCTTCCGCGGCAGCCAACTGGCGATGGCCGCCAGCGAATCGCATTCGCTGCGGCTGTCGCGGCAAGCGGTCGATGCGCTCGGGCCGCGCGTGCCGGATGAACTGCGCCAGGTCTTCGCACTGCAACCGCTGCGGGTGATGGTGCCGTCGAGCCAGCCGACGCCGCCGGCACCGGATGCGCCAGCCAGCGAGCCGCAGGCTCCGTACGGCGGTCGCTGAACCGCGCGGATCGCTCGCCTGCGGGCTTGCGCCGCCGGCGGCTG
>CAMAUH010000469.1 GCA_945861365.1 Candidatus Kuenenia stuttgartensis | reverse complement strand
CGACTGCATCGTCGTGCCCGGCGCCCGCATCCTGCCGGATGGCACGCCGTACTCGATGCTGGTGGACCGATTGGCGCTGGCGCGCGACCTGTTCGCGGCCGGCAAGGCCAAGGTCGTGGTGCTCAGCGGCAAGGGCGGCGGCGGGCTCGACGAGGACGAGGTGGCGGCGATGCGGCGCTGGCTGGAGGCGCACGGCGTGCCCGCCGAAGCACTGCGCGACGATCCGCTCGGCCTGCGCACGATCGACACCATGCGGCGCTGCCGCGACGAGTTCGGCATGCGCTCGGTGCTGGTCGCGACGAACGGCTTCCACGTCGCGCGTTCGGTGTTCCTGGCGCGGCAGTGCGGCCTCGACGCGAGCGGCGTCGCCGCCGCGGAAGGCCAGGACTACTCGCTGGGCACGCGGGTCAAGAACGTCGGCCGCGAAGTGCTCGCGCGCGCGTTCGCGTGGTGCGAGGTGTTCGTCGGCGGCGCGGCGGGCTGAAAGCCGTTACTTGCCGGCGTCCTTCGCCGGCTTCTTGAAGATGCGCAGCGCGTCCTCGCAGTGCGTGTCGAGGTCGCCGAAGTCGATCGACGACTTCAGCTTCGCGATCGCGTCGCGCGCCGACAGCACCGTCTTCGTTGCCAGGTCCTTCTCGCCGACGTGGAACTGCGCCCAGCCCATGCGCCAGCGCGCGAACTGCTGCCAGCGCGAGTCGGGCTTCGCCGCGGCCAACGTCTTCTCCGCCAGCGTGTGCGCGAGCTTCGCATCGAAGCGCGGCTCGCCCTCGTCGGCGTGCACGATCACCGCCGAGCAGAAGCCGATCACGTCGTCGTTGTCGGGGAACTTCTGCAGCAGCTCGCGGCCGTAGGCTTCGACGTCGGCGGGCTTGTTGGCCTGCATCAGCAGCATCAGCTTCCACTGTTAGGCGCATTCGGTCTCAGACTTCGGATCGGCCTTGAAGGCCGCGTTCAGGGCCGCCAGCGCCGCCGTCTGGTCGCCGCGATCCATCGCTTCCTGGTAGCCGGGGAACTTCGCGTCGGCCTTGCCGGCGCCCGCGCGCGCTTTGGCGATGTCGGCTTCCGCGCGCTGCTTGCTCTCGGCCTCGGCCTTGGCCTGCTGCTCGGCTTCGACCTTCGGGTCGTAGGTGCCGGCGAGCACGGCCTTGACGATGCGCTCGACGGTCGCCGGTGAGCCGATGCCGACCCACGCGACGAGGCCGTTCTGGTCGATCACGTACGCGGTCGGGATGCCGCCGGTACCGGCGGGCTTGAACCACGCCGTGTGCATCTGCTTGTCCTTGGTGTCGACGGCGACGCGGTAGTCCATGCGTTCGCCCTGGCCGTCGACGAACTTCTGCACCAGGTCGATGTAGCCCTCGTCGTCGGGGTTCTTCTGCCGCTCGCTGATGCTGACGCCGACCACCTCGACGGTGCCGGGGTGCTCCTTCTGCAGCTTGGTCAGGTGCGGGATCGCCGCCTTGCACGGGCCGCACCAGGTCGCCCAGAAGTCGACGACGTAGACCTTGCCCTTGTCGAACTTCGTCAGCGGCTCGCCCTTGACCCACTTGGCGACCGTCAGCGGCGGCGGCGCCTTGCCGACCATCGTTGCGATCGGCTGCGCGGCCGGCTGCTGGGCCGCGGCGGCCGGCATCGGCGCCAGCGGCGTGCCAGGGACCGCCTTGATGCGGGCCGGAGCCGGAGCGGGGACGGGTGCCGGAGTCGGGGTCTGCGCGCCGGCGAGGCCGAGCAGGGTGAGGAAGGCGAACGGAACGGCGGGGTGGTGCATCAGGAGTCTCGGAACGTGCACGCTAGGTCGCGAACTCCGCACAGGCGAGAACGGTGTGCGTTCGTCGCGCGGTCAGGGCAGCGGCAGGCCGAGTTCGCGCAGGGCCCGGCACAGCGCCAGCAGCGGCAGGCCCTGGATCGCCGTCTGGTCGGCGGACTCGAGGCGCTCGAACAGCGCGATGCCGAGCGACTCGATCTTGTAGCTGCCGGCACAGTCGAGCGGCTGCTCGGCGGCGACGTAGCGTTCGATCGCCGGGGTCGTCAGCGGGCGCATCGTCAGCGTGGTGGTGTCGACGAACTCGACGAGCCCGCGTGGGTGCACGATCGCGACCGCGGTCAGCAGCTGGTGGGCGCGGCCTTGCAGGCGCTGTAGCTGGGCGATCGCGTTCGCGGCGGTGCCTGGCTTGTCGAGGATCGCGCCGTCGAGCGTCGCTGCCTGGTCGCTGCCGATGACGATCGCGTGCGGGTGGCGTTCGGCGACGGCCTGGGCTTTCTGGCGGGCCAGGGTCGTGACGATGGCGAGGGCGTCGCTCAGCTGGCGTTTGGCGACGTTCTCGTCGACGCCGGGCTTCTCACAGGTGAACGGCACGCGCAGCCGCTCGAGCAGTTCACGGCGGTACGGCGACGTGCTGGCGAGGATCAGGGGTGGGTGGGTCATGCGGAGCGCGGCGCATCATGCACGCTGAGCAGGCCGTGGCGTCGCCAGCCGATGCGCAGCAGCCACGTGCGAGCCGCCGCGAGCGGCGGCTCGCGCGTGTCGATGCCGCGCACGGTGATCGGTTCGCGGAAGCCGTCGAACCACGGTGCGCTGGAGAACACGTCCAAGTGCTGGGCAACGGCCGCCACCATGCGGCCTGCGGCCGCGTGGTGCTTGCCGTTCCCCAGCACGTAGGCGAGCGCGTTCCTGACCTCGCGCGGCGAGGTCAGGGCGCGGTCGTGGTAGCGATCCGCGAACACCTTGCCCCGGCGCTGCCACAGCTTGTTCAAGGCGCGGGCGATGCGGATCGCGAGGCCCTGCAGGCCGCGCCGCAGCGCGGTGCGGTCGGCAGCTTCGGCGATCAGGTGCAGGTGGTCGTTCTGGATCGTGAAGTGGGCGAGGCGGAAGCCGAAGCGGTCCTTGCCGCGTGTGAACGCGGTGAGGATCACTTCGCGTTCGGCGCGGCGCCGCAGCGGCGGTAGCCCGGGGCGCAGCTTCAGGGTGACGTGGGCTGGGTGCCGGGTCGCCTGCAAGGATCGCTGGCGATGCGACACCCCGGCGCGGTCGCCTTTGGGTTTGCGCCCAGCGCCTTGGCGCGCGCCGCCGTGTTGGCGGAACGGTAGCTCGGCCTGGCGCGGCTTGTGTGCCGTTGCTCCTCTGCGCGCGGTCACTTGAAAAGGCACTAATATAGGATCACGCATCTGTCGTCAAGCTGCTGGTGAGGGTGCAGACCGGTTGCCTTCGCAACGCTTCAGACTGGAGACATGGGTTCCAACGCTCGGTCGAACCGGAGGCTTGGACGAATGTCTCCGGTTGAACAGCAGCCATGATGCGGGCCCCGATGGTGCGCCGCCCCTCGGCGGAGTCCTGGCCGACGCCTTCGCCGTTGCCCTCACTGGTCGCGGACGCGCGGCTACCTCCTGACTGCCGTGAGCTCGGGGGTGTTGCTGGCGCGTGTGTGCGGGCCGATCGCCGCGTTCGGCGAGCCTCTGGTGCGTGTGGGGGCCGTGTCCTTGGACTCGGCCCGTGGCCGCGGTGTGCCGGCATGTGAACGAGCGGCCTGCGGCCGCTCGTTCACATGAAGTTGCGCGTGTGCAGCGCGCTGAGCGCCGCCGCCTCGCCTTCC
>CAMAUH010000468.1 GCA_945861365.1 Candidatus Kuenenia stuttgartensis | reverse complement strand
CATCGGCATCATCGCGGACCCGCGGGCGCGCAACATCGGCGACATCCTGACGGTGCAGATCCAGGAGCAGACCAGCGTCGTCAACAACGACAAGGTCGAGCGCACCAACTCCACCTCGCTGTCGGCGCGACTCGAAGCGTTCACGATCGACAGCGCCGCGTTCAACGCCGGCGCGTTGCCCAGCGTCGACGTCAGCAAGGGCCAGGACATGCGCGGCGAGGCGAAGCAGAACTCGGCCTCGACCGTGAGGGCGAGCATCGCCGTCGTCGTCATCGACGTGCAGCCCAACGGCAATCTGGTCGTCGCCGGCGCCCGCAGCGTCACGGTCCAGGACGAGACGCGCACGCTGCGCATCAGCGGCCTCGTGCGGCAGCTCGACATCACGCCGCTCAACACCGTCGGCAGCGCCCAGGTCGCGGACGCGCGCATCGCCATCACCGGCGAAGGCGCCAGCACGCGGCAGGTGACCAAGGGCCCCGTCGGCCAGCTGTTCGACACCCTGATCTGGGCCGCCTGGCCCTTCTGAGCCCTCTACCGATGCAACTCCGTTCCATCCTCTTCGTGCTCGCGCTGGCGACCACCGTGTCGGCGCAGAACCCACCCGCGCCGACGCCGCCGGCCGCGCGCACCGTCGTCACTCCCACGACGACCGTCGGGACCGACACCAGCAACACGCAACCGGTCACGGTGACACCCGTCGATCGCGCCCCCAGCGGCGAGACCGTGCTGTCGCCACGCATCCGTTCGATCACCCGGCTGCACAACAGCATGCCGCACCAGCTGATCGGCATCGGGATCATCTCGGGTCTGCCGGCCGGCAACGGCTCGAGCGACCGCGGCACGCGCCAGGCGATCATGAACCTGGTGCGCCAGCTCGGGCTCAACCTGACGCTCGCCGACGTCAACGGTGGCACCACCGCGCTGGTCTCGCTGACCTGCACGCTGCCGCCGTTCGCCAAGGCCGGCCAGGCGCTCGACGTGAAGGTCGAAGTCATCAGCGACGCGAAGTCGCTGCGCGGCGGCGAGCTGCTGCGCGCCGAACTGCGGGGCGTCGATGGCCAGTCCTACGTGTCGGCGCAGGGTGCGCTGACCGCCCCGGGCGTCAGCGCCAGCGGTGAGAACGCCAAGCAGGACAAGAACCCCAGCGGCACCGCGTGGCTGACCAACGGTGGCATCGTCATCCGCGAGGAGAACACGTCGTTCTTCAGCGAGTCGGGCGCGCTGGAGCTGACCCTGATGAACCCGTCCACGTTCAACGCGGCCTCGGTCGCGGCCGGCGCGGGCACGGCGCTGCACGGCACCGAGGCCCGGGTCAGCGCGGTCGACACCACACTGGTCCGCATCGAACTGCCCGAGGACCAGCGCACCAGCGAGAACGCGGTGCGCATCCTCAACCTCGTCGGCAACGTGCGCGTCGCCGTCGAGAACCCGACCAAGATCCTCATCGACCAGGCCTCGGGCACCGTGCTCGCGGGTGAGGGCGTGCTGATCAGCCCGTGCGTGGTCGGCTTGAGCGAGCTGACGATCTCGGTGATCGAGGAGCCGATCGCGTCGCAGCCGAACGCGTTCGGCCAGGGCACCACCGAGCGCCTCGGTCGCACGCGCATCGAGACGAACCAGAGCAACACCCCGCTGCAGAAGATGGGCGGCGGCGCGACCGTCGCCGACCTGCTGCAGAACCTGAAGGTGCTCGGCATCACGCCAGCGCAGCTGGTGCTGGTGTTCCAGGCCCTCGACCAGGGTGGCTTCCTGCACGCGACGCTGGAGGTGCGCTGATGGACGCGCTCCGACTCAGCACGCTGAGCAAGAACCCGCTCGATGCCGACGGCAAGAAGCGCGCGCAGGCGGTGAAGACCGCCGGCGAGTTCGAGCAGGTGTTCATGCGCTCGATGGTCAGCAGCCTGCGGCAGACCGGGAAGCTCGACGACGGCGGCATGTTCGGCAGCGGCCCGGGCAGCGACACGTTCGGCGACTGGTTCGACCAGAACCTCGCCGAGCAGATCGGCCGCACCAGCGACATCGGCGTCGCCAAGCAGGTGCTCGACGACCTCGAACGCCGCGGCGAGATGACGTCCGACGTGACGACGCGCGCGAAGCTCGACGCCAAGCTGGCCGCGGCGCAGAACGCGGCGGCCGACCGTTCCTACAAGTCCACGTCCAACGCGACCCCGGCCGGAGGCTTCGATGTCGTTCTCTGAAGACACCCGCGCGCTCGACGCGTCGTTCCGCACCACGCAGCAACTGCTCGAACGGCTGCTGCAGGCCCTGCGCGACCGCCGCGCCTCGTGGGTCTCGGCCCGGCCGAGCACGCTGCAGCCGTCGGCCGAGCTCGAGCAGCTGACGCAGGAACTCGCGCGCGAGGAGAGCCGCCGCGATGCGGTGATCGAACGCATCCGCGAGGCGCTGCCGCAGCCGATCGGCTACCAGCGCACGGAGCTGCGCGTCAACGTCAGCACCATCGTCGCCGCGATGTCGCCCGCCGAGGGCCACGCGCTGCGCGAGGTCGCCGACCGCACGCAATCGCTCGCGAAGGCCGTGCGCACCGAGGTCACCCTCGGCCAGCGCCTGGTCCGCTTCGCCCAGGACACGCTGCCCGGACAGCCGCGCAGCGCGCCGACGCACAAGGCTGCGCCGGGTTACGACCGCCAGGCCCGGATGCTGCGCACCAGCAACACCGCGGGCGCCCTCGTCGATGGCCGCATGTGATCGCAGGAGAAACCCATGAGCTTCGGAATCGGAATGGGAGCGGGAATGAGGGCCTTGCGGGCCGCCCAGCTCGGCATGCAGACGGCCGGCAACAACGTCGCCAACGCGAACACCGCCGGCTACTCGCGGCAACGCGTCGAACTGACCGCTTCGCTGGCGTTCGGCGCCGGCGGCCTGCAGCTCGGCACCGGCGTCGACGTGCGCGGCATCACGCGCTACGTCGATGACGGCCTCGAGCGCCGGCTGCAGATGCAGCTCGGCATGGTGGGCGCCGCCGAACTCGACCAATCGCGCTACGGCGAGATCGAGAGCATCCTCGGCGAACCCGACGACGGCCTGTCGAGCAGCTACAAGGACATGTTCGGCGCGCTCGATCGCCTGCGCACCAAGCCCGACGACCGCGCGCTGCGCGGCGGCCTGATCCAGACCGCCAGCTCGCTGGCGCAGAGCTTCCGGCTCGGCACGCAGCGATTCCAAGGGCTGGCGGAGAGCACGTTCGGCGAAGTGCGCGGCCTCGTGCGCGAGGTCAACCAGCGGGCCGACACGGTCGCGATGCTCAACGCGCAGATCACCGCCGCCGAATCGAACGGCTCGGACGCGAACGACCTGCGCGACTCCCGCGAGCAGCAGATCAAGGAGATCAGCAAGCTGATGGACGTGCGCGCGATCGAGCGCGCGTCCGGCAGCGTCGACCTGCTGGTCGGTGGCCAGCTGCTGGTGGCCGGCGATCGCACGACGCCGCTGTCGGTCAGCAAGAACACGGACGGCAAGACCCAGATCACCGAGGGCCGCACGCGCTCCGCGGTGAACGTCAGCCAGGGCCGTATCGCGGCGCTGCTGCAGCAGGAGGATGGCCGCCTGCCGGCCATCACCAGCCGTCTCGACGAAC
>CAMAUH010000467.1 GCA_945861365.1 Candidatus Kuenenia stuttgartensis | reverse complement strand
GGCCCCAGGTGCGCGATGTCGACCTGCCGTTCGTCCGCCGCGTTGGTGCTGACGACGACCACTGGCGTGATCAGCGGGTCGAGGACCAGCGGCAGCGCGGCGGTGTCGACGAACGCGGCCGGCAGCACGAACTCGAGCGTGCTGCCGTCCGTGCGCAGTGAGCCCGTCGCGCTATGGCCGTTGGCGTCGATGCCCACCACCTGGCCGATCTGCAGGCCGCCCGCGCCGGGCAACGTGAACGCGATCGCGCCGTCGCTCACTGCGCGGTCGGGCTTCAGCTCGGTCGTGATCGCGGCGCGCACGACGAGGTCGCCGCGGCCGGCGGGCAGGTGGTCGAACACGAAGCTCTGCTTCAGCCCCTCGAGGCGGATGTCGAGCCGTTCGCGCAGCTCGGCGCGCACGTAGTCGACGCGCAGCGCACCCGGCTCGCGCACCGCCGGTCCGACGGGGAGCAGTTCGCCGCGGCCGATGTGCGTGACGGCCATCGTCAGTGGCAGGTCGTGCGGTGCGGCCTTGCCGAGTGCCGGCTTCCACTCGAAGCGGTCGGCGAGGAAGCGCACCTGCCAGGCAGCGCCGATGCCGAACGGGTGGCCGTCGTCATCGGCATGCAGGCCACAGCCGGCCGGCACCGCGATCGGTGGATCGAGCGGGCGGGGTGCTTGCGCGAGCAGGGTCGCGCCGGTGAGCAGCAGGGAGCAGGCGATTCGATCGAAGGTGTGCATGCGGGATTCCAGGTCCCGCCAAAGAGCCGCATCGGTTCGCCGGCTTACGAGCGAGTTCGGTTCTTGTTGACGCTTGGCGAACCCGACCGAGGGGGGCTCGCTACGCTTCGCCGCCCCGCGAGGAACCATGCTGACGACACTGACGATCGCGCTGCTGTTGCAGCAAGACCCCGCTGCCATCACGCCTTGCCCGCCGTGCGCGGCCCTCAACGAGCCACCTTGCTCGTACGTGATCACGCAGCACCAGAAGGGTCTCGTGAAGGACGGTGACCCGGTGATCGCATGGATCCGCGCCCGCCACAACGGCGGCGCAGCGCCCTTGCGCCACTTCCTGGCCGGGCCCCGCGTGGTGAACGACACCTACGGGCTGTTCTTCTACGACCCCGATGGCGGCTACGTCGCTGCGTACGAGAAGGCCTACGGCTACGCGTTCTTCGGTTGGCGGCGCGGCGTGATGGTGGTCAAGCACGAGGATGGCACGCTGTTCTCGGCGCTGAGTGGCCTCGGCATCGACGGGCCGCGCAAGGGCCAGCAGCTGCCGCGCATCCCGAGCCTGACGACGACGTGGGGCCACTGGTTGCTGCTGCATCCCGAGTCGACGGCGTACGACCTGTTCGATGGCGCGCGCTATCCGGTGGTCGAACTGCCGACGCAGCCGGATCCCCGTGGCGTGGCGACGCGCGGCACGATCGATGCGCGGTTGCCGGCCGAGGTGCTCGTGCTCGGCGTGCAGGTGAACGGCCAGTGCATGGCGTTCCCGCTGAGCGACCTGCCGGCGCGCGAAGTGCTCCAGGACAAGGTCGGCGGCGTCAGTGTGGTGGTGTTCGTGCAGGATGTCGCGCGCGCGGCGACGGCGTTCCGGGCGGTCAAGGGCGACGCCAAGCTCGACTTCGGCGTCGACGGGATCGCGCCGGTGACCGCGCCGTTCAAGGACAAGAACACGGGCACGCGCTGGTCGATCGCCGGCCGCGGCATCGATGGGTTGCTGCGCGGCGAAGAGCTGGTGTGGGTCGACAGCGTGCAGTGCAAGTGGTTCGCGTGGGTCGCCGAGCATCCGGACACCGCGGTGCACGTCGTGCCGGCGGCGAAGGGCGAGGCGAAGAAGTAGCCGTGCGCGCGCTGCTGCTCTGCGTGCTGGCGTTGCTGGCGGCCTGTGCCGCCGCGCCGTCTACGCGTTCGCTGGGGCATGGCGAACTGCTGTATCCGGCGGCGGTCGGCTCGCTGCCGCACGAAGCGCTGCATGGCACACGCCACACCGTGGTGCTGATGGTGGCCGAGCACAGCGAAGCGGTGGTCGCCGCCGCGGCGCAGCAGGTGCGCAACCAGGGTCTGCAGCTCGGCTACTGGTTCGAGATCGGCCGCGACGTAGCGCTGGCGAACGCGCATCCGGAGTGGGTTGCGAGCCTGCAAGGCCACGACGAGTGGCGGCTGGAGCACGTGGTGCAAACGGTTGGCGTCGGCGAAGTCGTGCAGGCGTGGCCGTGGGTGCCGGTCGCCTACGCGGAGGCGTTCGCGGCGCATCGCGAACGTGTGCGGGCACGCCTCGCCGCGCTGCCGCCCGCGGACTTCGTGCTGCTGAACGACTTGCAGGGCCCGCCTGCCGCGTGTGGCTGCGGCAATCTGCTGTGCCGCTGGGCGACCGACTACACGCTCGGCGGCCGTGCGCCGGTGCGTTCGGCGACGCCGCTCGGCGCGGATGCCGCGGCGCGCTTCGTGCAGGAAGTCCAGGCGATGGTGCCGCAGAGCCGCGTGATCCCGGTGTGGGTCACCGAGTGCGAAGAGGCGGACACGGTCGCCGATGGTGCGTGCCACGGCGTGGGCTGCTACCGCGGCGCGTGCTGGCGCGAGTTCGACAAGCAGTGGGCGCCGCTGCGCGCGGCGGCGCCGCAGGTTGGGCTGTTGCTGCCGTACTGCGCGTTCCGGCGCGATCTGCCGCGCTTTGGTGCCGAGGCAGGCTGGGTGAGTTTCGCGATCGAGCATCTGCGCACGCGCGAACGCGAACGCCATGCGCGGGAGCTACCCGGCAGTGCGCTGCTCGCGGTGGTCGAGGGCTGGAGCGCCGACGCCGACGTCGCAGCGCAACTCGCGCAAGCGCGCGCTGCCGGCGTGACCGACGTGCTGGTGGCGCGCTCGCCGATCGAGCAGTCGTTCGTGCCGCGCGTGCGGCGAGCGAACCGCTGAGCAGCGCGTCGGGCCGCGTCCCGTGACGACCTGCGCGAGGTCGACGTCGCCGATGACGCGCAGTGACTGCACGTCGATCTCGCGGCCGAGTGCTTGGGTAGATCGTGATCACCCTGGCGAGCGCCGTGCTCAGCATGACGCTCTGCTTGCTGGCTTGGGGAGCGCCGCGCATCATCCCGCGCCCCACGCGCCGCATGACCAACCCCGCGACCTTCACGTTCGCCGTCCACTCCGAACGGCTCGCGATCGCGCGCCTGCAACCCGACGCCCCGGTGCCTGACTGGGCGACGGGCACCTTCGTGACGGTCTCCCGCACGTCGCAGGAACTCTCCGTCGTCTGCCCGCAACGGCACGTGCCACCGACCATCCAGCAGGAGCGCGACAAGGTCGCGTTCGGCATCGAGGGCACCGTCGCGATGACGACGATCGGCGTGCTGGCGTCGCTGTGCACGGCGCTGGCGCAGGCGCAGGTGCCGGTGTTCGTGATCTCGACGTACGACACCGACTACCTGCTGGTGTCGGCGGACCGCTTTCCCGCCGCCCGCGCAGCGCTGCTGGGGCTCGGGCATCGCATCCGCGGCGAGCTGCCCGCGACCTGAACGCTGGAACGGCGCTGCGGCGCGCCCATGATGCGCCGCCCCTCCGGGTTCCGCACCGTGCAGCTTTCGCTCGAACAACGCCTGCTCCGCCTGCTGTCGCGCGAAGAGCGCGACG
>CAMAUH010000466.1 GCA_945861365.1 Candidatus Kuenenia stuttgartensis | reverse complement strand
GAGGCGCGGTTGTGTGCGAGCCTCGCCCACCAGAACGTCGTGCGCGTGATGGACGTGCAGCAGAAAGCTGGCCTGCACTACCTGGTGATGGAGTTCGTGCGTGGCGAGAGCGTGCGTGAACGCGTGCAGCGCAAGGGCCCGCTGCCGCTGCCGGAAGCGCTGGCGATCCTGCACGGCGCCTGCGCTGGCCTCGCCGAAGCGCACGCGCGCGGCATCGTGCATCGCGACATCAAGCCCGACAACCTGCTGGTGTCGATCGAAGGGCGCGTCAAGCTCGCCGACCTCGGCCTCGCCAAGGCGCCGGCGGGCAGCGGCCACAGCCTGTCGATCGCGTCGGCGGTGATGGGCACGCCGCAGTACATGGCGCCGGAACAGTGGGAGACGCCGGACGTCGGCCCCGCCGCCGACGTGTGGGCGCTCGGTGCCACGCTGTACTTCGTGCTGACCGGCGAGCACGGCATCGAGGGCGCGTCGTTCGCGGCGATGGCGCGCTCGGCGCAGGACCGCGACTTCCCGGCGCTGGCGGCGAAATGCCCGCAGGCTCCGCGCGCGGTGCTGGACCTGTTCGCGCGCTGCGTCGCGCGGCAGCCGCAGCAACGCTTCGCATCGGCGAAGGAACTGCTCGCAGCGCTGGCACCGTTGGTCACCGTCGGCGAGGACGCGCTCGCCGATGCGGCCGCCGGCAGCAACCAGGCGCGGCTCGGGGTCGTGACGCCGCCGCCGCGCGAGACCCTGCTGCGCATCCGCGCCGTGCTCGAGACGCCGACCAGGCCGAGCGGCGAACCACCGCGGGACACGTCGGAGCAGAACACCGTTCGCTCGACGAACGGCCCGCCGCCGACGCCGCGGCGGGCCGTCGTGCAGCTGCGCTGGCCGTGGCTGGTGGGGGCGCCGTTGCTGCTGCTCGGCGCCGTCGCTGGGGCCCTGGCACTCGACCACGGTTGGGGCGGCGACGAGGCGGAGTGGCAGGCCACGCAGCGGTTGGCGGAAGCGCGGACGTTGCACGGCGAAGCGATGCAGTTGCTGCCGCAGGCCGATGGCCTCGACGCCGCGATCACCAAGCTCGAACGTGTACTCGAACTGGTGCCCGCGTTCGCGCCGGCGAAGGCGCCGCTGGCGATGGCGCTCGACAAGCGCGCCGAACGGCTGACGGAGGCCGATGTCGATGCGGCGTTCGTCGCCAGTGCACGCGCGCTGGAACTCGACCCCGCCAGCGAAGCGATCCGCACGCGGCATGCAGCGCTGCAGAACACGCTGCGCGCACGGCTGACGTTCGGGCTCGAGATCACGAGCCCGGCCTACGACACCGTGCAGAATGGGCCGCGCCTCGAGGTTCGCGGCAAGGTGCCGGCCGCCGGCGTGGCCCGGGTGACCTTGGTGGTGGCGCGGGTCGGGGCGCCGGACAGCGAGGTGCCGACCAAGATCGAAGTACCCGTGGTGGCGGGGGAGTTCGCGACCAGCGTCGCCGCTCCCGACGCCGGCCCGGTGATGCTCGGGATCGCTGCCGTCGATCGGCATGGCGTGCGTGGCGGCGCGCTGCCGGTGCGGGTGCTCGTCGCGGGCGTCGCCGGTGCGCTCGGCAAGGCGCCGGAGCCGCGCGCCGCGGCGCCGCAGGTGCTATGGAACGAGGCCGGCCTGCAGATGCAGCCGATTCCGGTGCGCACGTTCACGATGGGCAGCCTGGAGCTTGCGCTGGGACACGAGGCCGATGAAGTGCGGCATCGCGTCACGCTGACCGAGCCGTTCTGGCTCGCCGCGACCGAGGTCACCCAGCAGCAGTGGGCGCGCCTGATGGAGAACGCGCCGTGGAGCGAGACGGGCGAGGACCGTGAGCCGGGCCGGGGACCCGCGACCCGCGTGACGTGGTCGCAGGCCGTGGCGTTCTGCGATCGCCTGACCGAACGCGAACGCGCCGCCGGCCGCCTGCCGGACGGCTATCGCTACTGCCTGCCCACCGAGGCGCAGTGGGAACTGGCCGCACTTGGCGGTGGCGATCCGAGTTTCCCGCACGGCAGGGAAGAGGAGCCGTCCGCCGAGGTCGCCGTGTTCGGCGGCACCGAGCTGTTGCCGCAACCGGTCGGCAATCGACCCGGCAATGCGTTCGGGCTGCACGACATGGCGGGCAACGTCGACGAGTGGTGTGCGGACCTGGCGACGGGCGAGCGCGACGTGACGACCTTCACCTACAGCGGTGATCAGCAGGAGCCGCTGTCGGACATCGGCACCAACCGTGTGTTGCGCGGCGGCAACTTCCGGTCGCCGGCCAACGACTGCCGCTGCGCGGCCCGCACTGCAGCGCCGCCGGAGACCGCGTTGGTCACGATCGGCTTCCGGCCGGCGCTGGCCAAACGCGCCGAGTGAACCGCGGAACCTGACGGATGAACCGCAGCGCTCGCGATGCCGTCGATCCACTCGGCGATGCCGCCGACCGCCCGCCTCGTTCAGCCGCCCTGGCCCCGCACGCGCCGCCACGAAGCGACCAGCGGCTCGGCCTGCTGCGGCGACACCATGCGAACCCAGGCCAGCATGCCGGCGATGTAGTTGGCGAAGTCCGGGTGGCCGTCGCGGTTCTGGGCTTCGAGGGAGGTGCGCTCGGCCTGGTGCAGGATGGCGCGCAGCCGTCGCACGGTGTCGCGCGGAATACGCGGTTCGGCGCCGTTGACGACGATGCCGGTGACCCGCTGGCTGCTGCTGTGGCGCAGCACGCGCGTCTTCTTCTCGTTGACGGCGAAGCCCTCGTCGGCCGCGATGTGGCGGATGCGGGCCAGCAGGTAGCCGATGCGCGACAGCGCCTGCGGGTCGTTCGTCGAGAACGACAGGTCGTCGGCGTAGCGCGTGTAGGTGAAGCCGAGCTTGTGCGCGATGCCGACGCAGCGGGCATCGAGCCGGCGGGCGATCAGGTTGCTGAGCGCGGGGCTGGTCGGCGCACCTTGTGGCAGGCAGCGTGGTCCGGTGGCGACGTGCAGCGGCCGGCCCGCGTACTCGACGAGCCGTCGCGGGGCCTCGGTGCACAGCAGCGCCAGCACGGTCGCGGCGGCCGGTGAGTAGCCCAGTTGCGCGAAGCAGCCGCGCACGCGGTGCACGCTGATCGTCGGAAAGAAGTCCTTCAGGTCGCAGTTGACGACCGCGAGCGCTTGCAGGTGCGGAACGGCGTTGCTGACCGTGCTGCGACCGGGCACGAAGCCGTGCGCTGCCGTGTGGGGCGGCACCTTCGCCAGCACGTTCGCCAGGATCCAGTCCTGCGTCGCGCGCAGGCGTGGCATCGGGGCCGCCAGTTCGCGCGTGCCGCCCGAGCGCTTCGGCACCGTGAAGCGCACGTAGTGCGGGCGGGCCGTGGCTTCGGCGTGGAACGCGAGCCAGCGCAGCTGCGGGATCGGCAGCTGCAGCGCCGCGGCGACGTCGGCGGGCGTTGCCATGTGCGGCAGGCCCGCGACGCCGAGCCGCACGGTGTCGGATTCGCGATCGGCGAGGCCCTTCGACACACCGCGCCCGAGGAAGACGATGTCGGTGGCGCGGCGATGGGCGATCGCGGCGGCGCGTTCGGCGCGGCGGCGCGCCGCCTCGTCCTTCTTCTCCTGCTTGCGGCGCGCGCGCTCGGCGCGGTCGGCCTGCACGGCGGCGTTGCCTGCGGC
>CAMAUH010000465.1 GCA_945861365.1 Candidatus Kuenenia stuttgartensis | reverse complement strand
TGTTCGCGGTCCATCCGCTGGCGTCCGAAGCGGTCAACCTGGTGTCGGCGCGCAGTGAGCTGCTGCTGGTGCTCGGCCTGCTGCTCGGCCTGCACGGGCACCTCGCGTGGTTGCGGCGCGGCCCGGGCGTGCGTTCGCTCGCGGGCGTCGCGCTCGGGGCCGTGGTCGCGTGCGGCAGCAAGGAGACCGGCGTCATGCTGCCGCTGCTGTGCCTCGCCCAGGCGGCGTGCCTGCGGCAAGGCTGGCCGGATCGCCTGCAGTGGCGGCGCGCACTGCTCGGCATCACGCCGGCGGTCGGTGTCGTCGTCGCCTACCTGGTCGCGCGGCACGTGCTGCTCGGCCAGGTCGCCGTGCAGTTGCTCGGCCGGACCGGTGGCGATCCCGGCAGCGGCAGCGGTCGCACGCTGCTCGAACAATTGGCGACGATGGGCACTCTGTTGCCGTCGGTGCTGTGGCAGTGCGTGTGGCCCGCGCGGTTGTCGCTCGATCCAGCGGTCACGTTCCGCACGTCGTTCGCCGAACCGGCGGTGTGGGCGGGCTGGGCCTGCATGTTGCTGCTGACCGGGCTCGCGCTGTGGCGGGGGCCCGGGGCGCGCCTGCGGCGGCTCGGCGTCGGGTTCGCGTGGGCGGTGGCGCTGCCGTGGATCGTGATCCCGCTGAACGCGCCGCTCGCCGAACACCGCCTCTATGGGCCGCTGCTGGGGCTCTTGCTGTGCCTCGTGCCGGCGCTGCGACGGCTGCGCGCGCTGCGGGTGTCCCCGCGATCGCGGGTGGCCTGCCGCGCGGCGTTCGCGCTGCTGCTCGGGCTCGGCATCACGCAGGCCGCGGCGCGTTCGTGGCTCTACCGCGACGAGACGCTGTTGTGGCGCGCCGAGCTGGCGGGCAATGCGCGCTCGTTCCGCGCCCACTGGGGCATCGGGACGGCGCTGCTGCGGCGCGGCGATCGCGTCGGCGCACTGGCGCCGTTGGCGCAGGCGCACGCGCTGTACCCGCGGCACCCCGAGGTGTTGATGCACTACGTCGAGACGCTGCTGCAGCTGCCCTTTGACGCGGCGCAACCGGCGTTGGCCTTGGTGGCCGCGGACGAACTCGCCGCGCTGGCGCCGTTCGATCCGTGGTTCCGCTCGCTGCAGGCGCAGGCGCACCTGCAGGCCGGACGGCGGTTCGGCAAGCCGGAGTTGTTCGAGCGCGCCGAGCGATTGGCGCTGTCGTGCCTCGAGGTCGGGCCGCCGAAGGGCTTCGTCTACCAGCTCGCGGCGCAGGCGCGGCAGGCGCGCGGCGATCGCGACGGCGCGCTGGCGCACCTGGATGCCGCGATCGCGCGCGGGCTGGCACCGGTCGGTGTGCGGCTCGACCGCGCCGCACTGCTGCGCGAGATGGGGCGGGCGGCCGAAGCGCAGCGCGAACTGCAGTGCGCCCAGATGCAGGCGCCGTTCGATCCGCTCGTGCTGCAGGCGCTGCAGCAGCTCGCGTCGCCGGCGAAGTGATCAGCCGAACAGCGCGGTCGCGTTGCCGAACGTCAGCGCGGCGGCGGCTTCGACGGTGAGCCCGCGCACGGCGGCGAGCGTCGTCAGCGTCTCGACCACGTAGGCCGGTTCGTTGCGCTGGCCGCGGCGCCGCTGTGGAGGCAGGAACGGCGCGTCGGTCTCGACGACGATGCGATCCGCCGGCGCCCACGCGGCGGCCGCCCGCAGCGCGTCGTTCTTCGGATACGTCAGCGGGCCGGCGAACGACAGGTGCAGGCCGAACGCCAGCGACTGCTTCGCTTCGTCGATGCCGCCCGAGAAGCAGTGCATGACGCCGCGCACGGGCGCTTCGCTGCGCAGCAGTTCGAACAACGGCGCGAAGGCGTCGCGGCAGTGGAAGATCACCGGCAGGTCGAGTTCGCGCGCCAGCTGCAGGTGCGCGCGCAGCGAGCGCTGCTGCTGGTCGAGCGGCGTGCGGTCGCGGAAGCAGTCGAGGCCGGTCTCGCCGATCGCGGCGCAGCCGGGCAGGTTGGCGAGTTCGCGCAGTTGTTGCCACTCGGCGTCGAAGCGCGTGCTGTCGTTCGGATGGAGGCCAGCGCTCCAGCGTACGCCGGGCAGCGCCGCGAGGTCGTGGGCGGCGCGGCTGGTGGCGGCGTCGATGCCGACCACCAGCATGCCGGTGACTCCGGCCGCGACGGCACGGGCGTGTTCTTCGGCGGCGGGGACCTTGCCATCGAGGCCAAGGTGGCAATGCGTGTCGTACAGCTGCATGGGCGGGGAAATACTGCGGTCGAGCTACAGTAACGGGCGCTCCTCTGTCGGCGAGCCATCGTTCGCCGGCGCGATCCCCGACGATGAATTCCACCAGCACGCTCGTTCTCGCCTCCTTGTTCGCTTCCGCGGTCGCCACTGGCGCGACCTTCCTGCTGCGCGGCAGCGATGCGCCGCCCGAATCGCCAGTGGTCGCCGACCTGCAGCGGTCGCTCGACGAACTGCGCGTCAGCAACCGCGCCTTGCAGCAGAAGGTCGACGCGCTGTCCAGCGCGCCGCAGCCGGCCAGCTCTGCTGGCATCGAGCGCCGCGAAGCGTCGATCGACAACTCCCAGCTCGCCGCCGCGATCGAGGCCTACCTGCAGCGCCGCGGTGCCGGCGTGGCGACCGATGCTGCGGGCAAGAACGGGCCGGCGACGCCGGCCTTCGACCTCGAGACCGACTTCGCAGGCCTCGTCGGCAAGAACTTCTGGGCCAACAGCGAGGGCTGGAAGAAGGCGTTCGCCGCCGGCCGCATGGACGAGGTCATCAAGAAGTTCGAGGAGCTCGCGGCGGCGAACCCGAAGGACGTGAAGGCGCAGATGGACCTCGCCAGCGCCTACATGGCCCATGTGCAGATGGACCCGAGCAAGTGGGAGAGCTCGCTGAAGGCCGACCAGGTCTTCGACAAGGTGCTCGCGATCGACGACAAGCACTGGGAGGCGCGCTTCACGAAGGCGATGAGCTACACCTTCTACCCCGACTTCCTCGGCAAGAAGGCCGACGCGATCTCGCACTTCGAGACGCTGGTGAAGCAGCAGGAGCAGCTGCCGCCCGATTCGTACCAGGCGCAGACCTACCTGTATCTCGGCAACCTGCTCGAGGCGCGCGATCCGGCGAGGGCGCGCGAGATGTGGGCGAAGGGCGCTGCGCGCCACCCGGACAACCAGGAGCTGGCGAAGCGGCTCGGCGGCGGCTGAACCGCGCGCCGCGCGCGGCGATCACTTCGCGCGCGCCTTGGCGACCTTCGGCTTGCTCTTGGTCTTGGTGGCGGCCTTCTTGGCGGCCGGCTTCGCGGCGGCCTTCTTCGCCGGGCTCGCCACCTTCTGCTTCTTGGCCTTGGCGGGTGCTGGGGCCGCAGCGGCTTGCAGCACCGCGACCGGTGCTGGCGCCGGCGTCGGCAGTGCCGCGGGTGCGATGTGCTGCGGCGCTGGCGTCGGCCGCGGGGCGGCTTTTGGTTTCGGCTTCGGCAGCGCGCAGCGCCGCGCGTGCTGGGCGACGAACGCGCGCACGGCCTCGTAGTGCGTCTCCGCCGCGGCGGTCAGCACTTCGTCGATGGCGGCCTGCAGCACCACGTCCGGGCTGCCGACGAGGCCGAGCACCAGGTCGACGAAGCGCGGGAACGCTTCGTGGTCATG
>CAMAUH010000464.1 GCA_945861365.1 Candidatus Kuenenia stuttgartensis | reverse complement strand
CACATGCTGCGCGGCAGCGGCCCACGAAGCGAGCGGCGCATGTGCAGCGGCAGGTTCTCAGCCGTGGCGCATTACCGAACTGTCACACGGTTCCGACAAGCTGACGCACGCAGAGCTCATTGCGTACACGACATTGGCAGCTCGCTCTCGACTGCCAACAAGAAGGAACCCACATGAACAAGTCACTGGCCATTGCCGCGGCCCTCACCACCAGCCTGCCTCTCGCTGCCCAAAGCAGCTACTGGATCGCCAACCGCGCTTCTGCAGACATCATGCGCGTGTCGGAGTGGGGCTCGGTGATCGAACGGGTCGCCACGCCGACGACGCTGCGCAGCTGCACCACCGCCCCGGACGGCAAGGTGTGGATCGTCCGCTTCGGCGCGACCACGATCGACATCTACGACCCGGCGACCGCGACCTTCTCGACCACGGTCTCGCCGCTCGGCAGTCCCTACCAGATCGCGTTCGACGCGGCCGGCACCGCGTGGGTGACCAACGGCGGCAGCGCGCTGCACAACTTCGCCGCCAACGGCACGTTCCTGCAGACGATCCCGATGCCCTTCGGCTCGACGCTGGGCATCACGATCGACGGACTCGGCAACAAGTGGGTCGCCCACCGCGTGGCGCCGGCCTCGGTGACGCGCGTCGATGCCGCTGGCGTCGTCACCAACTTCCCGATCACCGGCGCCACGACGCTGCTGCCGATCGGCCCGGTGGCCGACTACCGCGGCCCGGGCCAGCCGAGCCACATCTGGGTCACCGGCGACAGCGCCAACCAGTTGGCGGAGATCGACGGCGCGACCGGAGCGACCCTCAACCTCTACGCGGTGCCCACGACGAGCACGGCCTATCCGCCCACCTTCGACAAGAACGGGCGCATCTGGGTCAGCAGCTTCGGCAACGGCACCGTCGTGCAGATCGACCAGACGAACGGCAGCGTGCTGCAGAGCGTGATCCTGGCCTCGTCCAACAACGCCATCACGACCGACAACTTCGGCCGCATCCGCACCTCGGCGCGCGTGACGTTCTCGGGCGTCGGCCCGCCTTGCGAAGTGCGGCGCCTCGACCCGACCACCGGCGCGCTGGAGATCCCGACCAAACTGCTGTTCGGTGCGTTCAGCGCCACCGGCACGCAGTCCCAACTGAGCACGCAGTTCCAGTACAGCCTGGTCGTCGACCAGACCGGGGACCTCGACGGGGACACGGAAGCCAACCTCAGCGAGATCCTGAACGGCACCTCGCCGACCGACCCGACCTCGAACAGCAACTTCCGCGTCGAGTCGTTCGGCTCGACCCTGAACGGCAACACGGCGTCGTTCGAGGTGCTCGGCAACCCAGCGCAACTGTGGATCGTCGGCTTTGCGGGCGCCCTGATCGCTCCGACCCCGGTCCCCGGCTTCGGTGGCAACCTGCGCCTCGACCTGTCGACGCTGGTGACGACCGCCGCGGGCATCGGCAGCGCCAGCGTGCCGATCGCGATCCCGGCCAACCCGGCGCTCGCCGGCTTCGAGTTCTTCAGCCAGGGCGTCACCTTCAATGGCGCCTCGTTCGACTTCCAGAACGTCAGCGGCATCCTGGTCTGGTGAGCGAGCTGCCGCGGGCGCCCGCCGCAGTGGCGCCCGCTACTTCTTCTTCAGCTTCGCTTCCCGCGCCGAAGCCTCGAGCGACAGCGTGTCGAGTGCGGTGACGAACACGCGGCCACCCGTGACGTCCCACACGCCGACCGGGTCCCACGAGCCCGCGGCATTGCCGTCGCGGCGCTGGTGCTCGAGCAAGGTGCCGAGCGCCCGGCTCCAGTTCGTCCAGTGCGCGCCGCCCATCTGGTACATCGCGTAGGTGCCGAAGTACCAATAGACCGCGTCGACGTGGCCCGGCTCCCACTTCGGCGGCTTGCTGGCGAGCAGATCGGCGGACGCCTTCAGGATCGGCGTCTTCTCCGGCGACTGGCCGAGGCAGAAGCGCGCGAACAGCGCCGCCGCGGTCATCGTCTCGCCGTGCTCGACCGGGAACCGCGTGCCGTGGTCACCCTGCAGCCGCGAGGAGCCTTCGCCTTGCTTGGTGTAGCCGGCGCGGCCATCGGGGCTCGTGACCTGGTCGTACCACTGCGCCGCCAGCTTCAACGCGTCCTGGTTGACCTGCAGCCCGAAGAACTTGCCCGACTCCAAGGCCAGCACCGCCCACGTCGTCACCGACGTGTCGTTGTCGTTGTCGCGCGGCTGGTAGCGCCACACCGAGTACGGGTTGCGGTGCGACTCGAGGTAGTCGATGGCCTTCTGCGCGCAGGGCTTCAGCGTCTCGTGACCGGAGAGGCCGTACGCCTCGCACAGCGCGAACGTCGCGATCGCGTGGTCGTAGATGAAGTCGCGGGCGGTGCGGACGCCGATCAGACCATCCTCGCCTTGCTGGCTGCGGAGCCAGCTCACGGCCATCCTGACGGTGTCCTTGTGGGGACCGCTGCGCATGGTGTTGCCGTTGCCCAGGAACGCCAGCAGTGCCAAGCCAGTGACGCCGACGTCGTGCGTCGCATTGCCTGGGCCGTCGCAGACACCCCCGGCCACGTCGTCGTGCTTGAAGAAGCCATCGCAATCCCACTTGCCCTCGTCATCCTGGTGCTTCGCCAACCAGGTGAGGCTGAGGTCGATGCTGGCGGACATCGCCTCCGGCGTCATTTCGGGTGGCGGCGGCGGTGGCGGTGGCGGTTCGACGACCGCCGTCTCGCTGACCGAGCCGGGCGCGCGTTGCGGCAGTGCCGCCGGGCCCGCTTCGAACCGGTGCGTGTTCAACACGCGCAGCGTGTACACGTCGAGCTGGTAGAGCACGTCGCCACGCAGCACGAACAGGAAGCGGTCGGTCACCACCATCGGCGCAGCCGGCGACGGGGATGGCACCGGCGGTGCGACCTGAGCCGGCAGCCATGGGAGAACGGTGAGAACGGCGGCCACAAGGGCAGCGCAGCGGAGCGTGGGCATCGGCGGTTCCTTCGACCGCGGCGAGGAACCGCGCCACGGTCGGCGCCGTGCAACGCGGCGAACTCGGCCGCGGTTCACGCCAAGGCGTGATTCCTGGCTGCGCGGGGCAGCGCACCGCTCACGACGTCGCGCGGCGATCCAGATGCGTGTAGCCGCCGTCGACGAACACCACCTGCCCGGTGGTGTGGGAGCTGCGCGGCGAAGCGAGGAACACCACCATCGCGGCGATCTCGTCCGTCGTCGTGAAGCGTTGGCCCAGCGGGATGCTGCGCTCGATGCGCGCGCGTTCGCCCGCCGGGTCGCCCTGCACAGCCAGCCATTCCGCATACAGCGGCGTCCACACCTCGGCCGGCAGCACCGCATTGGCGCGCACGCCGTGCGGCGCCAGCTCGAGCGCCCACTCGCGCGTCAGCGCCAGCAAGGCACCCTTCGCCGCCGCATAGCCGGACGTGCCGCCCTGCCCGGTCACCGCGACCTTGCTGCCGATGTTGACGATCGCGCCGCGCGAACGCTGCAGCAGCGCGCGGCCGTGGTGCACGAGCGCGTAGGCCGGCAGCAGGTTGGTGCGCAGCGATTCGACGAAAGCCGCACCGCCCGCCGCGAGGCCGACGCCGTCGTTGCGGCCGGCGTTGTTGACCAGCACATCGAGACCGCCGCACTTCGCCGCCGCGTCGACCGCACGCGCGCACACCGCGTCGTCGGCCAGATC
>CAMAUH010000463.1 GCA_945861365.1 Candidatus Kuenenia stuttgartensis | reverse complement strand
CGCTGCGTGCGGCTGCTGCGGGAGCAGGGCACGCCGGTCACGCTGGTGGTGCGCAAGCCGCATCTGCTGCCAGCCGAACTGCGCGATGGTTCGGTGCGGGTGTTCGTCGGCGATGCCGGCGACGCGAAGGTGCTCGGCGCCGCGTTCGCCGGGGCGCGTGCGGTGCTGCATCTCGCCACTGCCGCCGGCGACGACGCTGGCAACGTCGAAGCTGCCATGCGCGAGGCGGTGCGCGCCGCCGGCGAAGCCGCGCTCGCCGCCAAGGTCGATCGCCTCGTCTACGTCAGCAGCACCGCGGCGTTGTGGCTCGGCGATGCCGGCCGCATCGACGGCAGCGTCGGGCCCGATCCACAACCGGCGGCCCGTTCTGCCTACGCGCGCGGCAAGATCGCCGCCGAACACGAACTGGTGCAGATACGCGGGCGCGGCCTCGGCCTCGTGCTGGTGCGGCCCGCGATCGTGCTCGGCCACGACGGTCTCGCCGAACACTCGGGCGTGGGCTTGTGGGTGCGCGACAACCACTGCGTCGGATGGGGCATGGGCAAGAACCCGCTGCCGTTGGTGCTGGCCGACGATTGCGCGCAGGCGCTGGTGGCGGCGCTGGCGAGTCCGGCGGCGCTCGGCCGCAGCTACAACCTCGCGGGCGACGTGCGGCTGTCGGCGCGTGAGTACGTCGAAGCGATGACGAGCCGCACCGGCCGCGACTACCACTTCCACGCCACGCCGCTGTGGTGGATGTGGCTGCAGGAGTACGGCAAGTATCTGGTGAAGGCCGCCGCGCGGGCGAGCCGGCAGTGGCCCGCGTTCCGCGACTTCGCGTCGCGCAGCTTCCGCACCGAGCTCGACTGCAGCGACGCCAAGCGGGATCTGGGCTTCGCGCCGGAACGCGACCGCGCGCGCTTCCTCGCGCGCATCTTCGACGGAACCGGGCGATGACGCAGGTCGTGCGCCGCTGCGTGCACGTGTTCGCGACGTTCGGCGCCGGTGGGCCGCAGATCCGCGCGCTGCAGCTGATGGCGCACATGGGCCCCGGCTTCGCGCACGTGGTGATGGCGATGGACGGCCGCACCGAAGCGGGCCAGCAGATGCCGCCCGGTGTGCAGTGGGAACTGGCGCCGCCGCCGCCGCGCGGCGGGCTGTTGGCGACCGTGCGCGCGCAGCGGCGCTGGTTGCGTGCACAGCGGCCGGACCTGGTGTTGACCTACAACTGGGGCGCGATCGAGTCGGTGCTGGCGGCGCGTTCGCTGCAGCTGCCGCTGGTGCACCACGAAGATGGCTTCCTGCCCGACGAGGCGCAGCGGCGGCTCGCGCGCCGATCCTGGATGCGCTGGTTCGCGCTGCGCTCCGTGCCGGTGATCGTGCCGTCGCTGGTGCTGCAGCGCATCGCGACCGCGGAGTGGGGGCTCGCGCCAGCGCGTGTGCACCACTTGCCGAACGGCGTCGATCTGGCGCGCTTCCGGCCGGGTGCGGTGGTGCCTGGCCCGGTGCTCGGCACCGTCGGCGGCATGCGGCCCGAGAAGGACCATGCGACGCTGCTGGCGGCGCTGGCGCAGCTGCCGGCCGAGGTGCGGGCGGTGGTCGTCGGCGGGGGCGCGCTGCTCGAGCCCATGCGCGCGCTGGCGCGGCAGCTCGGCGTGCACGACCGCGTCGAGTTCCTGGGACCGGTCGCCGACACCGCACCGTGCTACCACCGCTTCGCGGTGTTCGTGCTGTCGTCGCGCACCGAGCAGATGCCGATCGCGTTGCTCGAGGCGATGGCGAGCGCACTCCCGGTCGTCGCCACCGATGTCGGCGACGTGCGAGCGATCCTGCCGGCCGGCGCCGCGGACTGCATCGTGCCGCGCGAGAACCCGACCGCGCTGGCGCAGGCGCTGCAGCGCGTGCTCGCGGATCAGCCGCGGCAGAAGCTCCTGGGCGCCGAGAATCGCGTCGTCACCGAACAGCGTTACGCGGCGGCACCGTGCCTCGACCGCTTCGTGCGGGTCTACACCGCAACGGTCGTGCTTCGCTGAAGCGCGCCGCGCCCCTTCAGAAGTTCGTGCGGTAGAGGTCCCACATCGCGGCCTGCCACGGCTCCCAGCCACGATGCCAGGCTTCGAAGTTCGGCGGGTTGAGCGGGACCGCCATGTAGCGATCGACGTAGTCGAAGTAGGCCGGATGATTCCACGCGGTGCGCAGGTTCATGATGCGCGCGGTCAGGGTCTGGCCGACCCAGGCGTTGACCGTGCAGCAGCGGCGGTACGAATCCACATACCAGTCCGCATTGTCGTTGCTCGGGTACGTCGTGTGGTTGTTGCCCCACTCCGGCAGGCCGACGTACGAAGCGTTGTAGCCGCCATGGCCCCAGTTGTAGACGCCGGCCGACGTCTGCTGGACGTAGAAGGTCTGGCAGTCCTCGCCGAAGCGGCTGGCGTTGTTCGGGCTGCTCGGGCCGTAGTAGCCCGAAGGATGCGTGGTGCCGATCCCGACCATGGTCGCGTCGTGCAGCACGGCGCCGGCCAGCAGGATCGGGAACTTGCGGCCGCTGCCCTGGCCACCGACGCCTTCCCAGAAGCCGCCGTTCTGCACGTTGCCCCAGTAGTCCTGGCCGATCTGCGCCATGCGCACCAGCAGGTCGCGCTTCTGCTCGTTGGTGAAGTTGCAGTTCAGCATCAGGCAGCCGGTGCCGAACAGCGACGTGAAGTCGCGGCCGTAGTCCGGCATGTTGTCGATCGGGTGCATGAAGCGGCTCGCCCAGCCGGACATGTGGTCGAGCCACACGCGTTGGTAGCCGGCGGCGATGGTCGCGAGCGACGGCATGCCGGGCGCGGGCGTCAGGTTCGCCAGCGTCGTGTAGTCCAGTTCGGACTCCCGATGGCGGACCGACTTGTCGGTGCCCGAATAGGGCGGCCGGAACGCGTCGGTGGGCGGTTCGCTCGCCATCACGGTCAGCACCGCCGCGGTCGACAGCTGCGACATCGAGCCGTTCGCCGCCGGCGAGACGCCCATGTAGCTGATGCAGGAGATCAGGCTCGTGTGCGTCGGCAGCACCAGCGGCGAGTTGGCCGAGACGCCGATCGCGACGTTCAGCGCCGCCTGGTAGCGGTCGGCCTCGTACGGATGGAACAGCAGGCTGTCATAGCCGTGGTAGCCGTTCGGGATGTGGGCACTGGTCGGATTGACCATCGAGCCGTTGATCTGCCGGCCAGCGACGTTCTGCGTCGGCGGCGAGATCGACACGATGTTGACCGGGCCGAGTACCCACCAGTCGCCGTTGCAGAACTGGCCGACGGTCTTCGCCTGGTCGAACTGCCAGGTGACGCCCCACTGTGTGATCGACGACGCCAGCGTCGGGGCGCTGCCGCCTCCGGAGCCACCGCCCGAACCGCCGCTGCCGCCGCCGCTGCTCGTCACCTGCACACCGTTGCTGATGCTGACGGTGCTGGCGTTGTTGGCGGCGTCGTAGGCGCGCACGGCGACGAAGTAGGCGGTGCCGACCACCAGCGTCAGCGAACTGTTGGTGGCGTTGGTCGCGGTGCCGGCCGAAGTCCAGGCCTGCACCTCGGTGCCGCCCGCGGTGGTGCCGATCGCCCACATGTAGTTGGCGATGGTGCCCGAGTCGTCGGAGAACCCGCTCCAGTTCGCGGCGATCGTCGTCGTCGACGTCTGCGTCGCGATGTCGTCACTGAGGCCATCGCTCACGGTGCCAGCCTGCGGTGGGAT
>CAMAUH010000462.1 GCA_945861365.1 Candidatus Kuenenia stuttgartensis | reverse complement strand
GGCCAGCGCCTCCGCGCCTTCGACCGAGATGCCGTGGAAGTGGAGGTAGTCGTCGAAGCGGTTCTCGCGGAACAACCGCTCACTCTCGTGGGTCGCCACGGCGCCCATCGTCACCAGCGAGAACCCGACCACGTCGAGCTCGCCGCTGTCCTTCTTGCGATAGAAGTCGGCGAGGCAGAGCCGGCGTCCACCGGCTTGCCGCGGGAAGTCGAAGCGCGTCAGCTCCGTGCGGCGGTCCTTCGGGTCGAGCACGACCAGCGAGTTGCGGTCGCTGTAGCACGGCCACCAGCCGTAGACGATGCGCGGCTCGAGCGTCTTGTCGGCGCGCACCTTCTTGATCAGCTCGCGGAAGCGCGGCTCGACGGTGTCGTTGATGAACTTCAGGTAGTCGGCTTCGCTGCGCTTGCCCTGCTTGTATTGCCACTGCATCCGGAACAGCGCCTTCTTGTTCACGTACTGCAGCACGGTGCCGAGGTCGAGTTCGCTCGGCGTCACGACGGCGGGGCCCCAGAACGGCGGCGTCGGCACGCGCGGTGCTGGCGGCACGCCGCTGTCGGCGTACTCGTGGAACGTGTGCGCCAGCAGCTCTTCCTTCTCGGCGCGCGTCATGCGGCGGTGGCTGGTGACGCGCTTCTGCGGCTCCGCCACCTGCGTGAGCGGCTTCGCCTTCGAGCGCCCGGTCAGCTCGTCCATGATGTGCAGACCGGAGAACGCGTCGGCGCCGTAGTAGACCGGACCGCTGGTGTAGGCCGCGCGCAGGTCGTTCTCGACGTAGTGGCGATTCAGCGCCGCACCGCCGCAGACGACCGGCGTGCTGATGCCGCGCTGGCTCATCAGCTCGAGGTTCTCCTTCATCACCACGGTCGACTTCACCAGCAGGCCGCTCATGCCGATCGCGTCGGCCTTGTTCTGCTTGGCGGACTCGAGGATCTGCTCGACCGGCACCTTGATGCCGAGGTTGACGACGCGGTAGCCGTTGTTGCTGACGACGATGTCGACCAGGTTCTTGCCGATGTCGTGCACGTCGCCGCGCACGGTCGCCAGCACCATCGTGCCCTTCGCCTCGCCCTCGACCTTCTCCATGTACGGCTGCAGGTAGGCGACCGCCGCCTTCATGCACTCGGCGCTCTGCAGCACGAACGGCAACTGCATCTCGCCGCTGCCGAACAGGTCGCCGACGACCTTCATGCCGTCGAGCAGGATGTCGTTGATGATCGCCAGCGGCGCGTAGGTCTGGCGCGCCTCGTCGAGGTGCTTGCCGATGCCGTTCTTGTTGCCGTCGATGATGCGCTTCTTCAGGCGCTCCTCGACCGGCAGCGTGTTCTCGTCGTTGCCCGAGCCCGTCTCGATGCGCTTCTTGCCGGTGAAGCGGGCCAGGAACGCGAACAGCGGGTCGTAGCCCTCGCGGCGGCGGTCGTGGATCAGGTCCAGCGTGACCTGCTTGTCCTCTTCGTCGAGCTTGTGCAGCGGGATGATCTTGCTGGCGTGCACGATCGCCGAATCGAGGCCGTGCCGGCGCGCTTCGGCGAGGTAGACGCTGTTGAGGATCTGCCGCGGGTACGGGTCGAGGCCGAAGCTGATGTTCGACAGGCCGAGGATCGTGCGCACGCCCGGCATGTGCTTCTTGATCAGCTCGATGCCGAGCAGCGTCTGCACACCGGCATCGCGCGATGCCTCGTCGCCGGAGCCGATCGTGAACGTCAGCGGGTCGAAGATCAGGTCGCCCGGGTTCATGCCGTGGCGGTGCACGACGATGTCGTGGATGCGCTTGGCGACCGCGAGCTTGCGATCGGCGGTCTTCGCCATGCCCTCTTCGTCGATCGTCAGTGCGACGAACATCGCGCCGTAGCGGCGGGCCAGGCGACACAGCGCGTCGGCCTTCTCCTCGCCGTCCTCGAGGTTGATCGAGTTGATGATCGCGCGACCCGGGATCACCGCGAGCGCCTTCTCGACGACGTCGATCTGCGTGCTGTCGACCATCACCGGGGCGGTGACCTGCTGCACCATCGGCGCCAGCAGCTTGTGCATGTCGGCGAACTCGTCGCGACCGACGAACGCGGTGCAGACGTCGAGCACGTGCGAGCCTTCGTGCACCTGCTCCTTCGCCATCTGCAACATGCCTTCGACGTCGCCGGCGACCATCATCTCCTTGAACTTGCGCGAGCCGTTGGCGTTGGTGCGCTCACCGACGATCAAGGGACCGCTGTCCTGGTCGAGCGGCGTGCTGTGGAACAGCGACGCCAGCTGCGGCTGGTAGTCCTTCGGCCGCTCGGCGGCGCGCAGTCCCTTCATCCCCTCGGCCATCACTGCTATGTGCTCTGGCGTGGTGCCGCAGCAGCCACCGACGACGCCGACGCCGAACTCGGTGACGAAGCGCGCCTGGAAGCGCGCCAGCTCCGCCGGCGTCAGGTCGTAGACCGCCTTGCCGCCGACGTTGCGCGGCAGGCCGGCGTTCGGCATCACCATGATGCTGCGCGTCGTCGTCTTGCCGAGGTGGCGCACCGACTCCTGCATCAGGTCCGGACCGGTCGCGCAGTTGAGGCCGATCACGTCGACCGGCAGCGCTTCGAGCGTGGTCACCGCCGCGGCGATGTCGCTGCCGACCAGCATCGTGCCGGTGGTCTCGATCGTCACCGTGCAGAAGATCGGCACTTCGCGGCCGAGTTCGGCCATCGCGTCGCGCGAGGCGATGATCGCCAGCTTCACCTGCAGGATGTCCTGGCAGGTCTCGATGTTGAGGCAATCGACGCCGCCGGCGATCAGGCCCTTGGCGTAGACCTTGTAGGCGTCGAACAGTTCCTGCGTGCCGATGTGGCCGAGCGTCACCAGCTTGGTGCCCGGGCCCATGCTGCCGGCGACGAACCGCGGCCGCGCCGCGGTCGAGAACTTAGCCGCCGCCCGGCAGGCGACTTCCGCGGCCTGCTTGTTCAACTCGAACGAACGGTGGCCGATGTCGAACTCGGCGAGCACGTAGGGCTGGCCGCCGAACGAGTTGGTCTCGACGACGTCGGCGCCGGCCGCGAAGTAGCGCTCGTGGATGCCCTGGATGACGTCCGGACGGGTCTCGACCAGCAACTCGTTGCAGCCTTCCAGGCCGCGGAAGTCGTCGAGCGTCAGGTTGGCCGACTGGATCTGCGTGCCCATGCCGCCGTCGAACACGAGCACACGCTCGCGCAGGACGCGCAGGATGGGGAACTGGTCGAGGCGCGCGCGGGGGTCGAAACGTGGCGTCATGCAGCGATTTGGGGGCGGCAGCATAGCTGTGGGCCCCGCCGTGCGAGCCGTGCTTTATCCGCGGGATGCAGCGGAACCGGCGAAGCCCGCGCCCATACGGCGCAGCGACGAACGCGCGCACCGCGACCGGCATCGGCCGATCCCGGCAGCCAAGGCGCATTGGCAGCTTTGCTTTGCATTGCCAAGGCCCATCGACGACCGCCGCCGCCGGCACCAACTTGCCAGGTCGGCTGACGATCAGCGCGCGGGCAGCACGACGCGCAAGGTCTGCGGCTCGGCGGCGACGACGGCATCGACGACCTGCGAACGGCACCGCGGCGCGCTGACGTACAGCCGCAGCGGGCCGGGCGGCAGCGGCTGCAGTTGCAGTTCGCCCTTGTCGCTGGCGGCATAGGCGTCGCCGAACACCACCGTCGCCGCCACCGGTTCGCCCTCGGCATCGACGACCTGCAGCTGCAGACGCCCCGT
>CAMAUH010000461.1 GCA_945861365.1 Candidatus Kuenenia stuttgartensis | reverse complement strand
CGAGGAGTAGCGCTTCGGTGTGCGGCAGAAGGAACGCCTGAAGCAGCTGCGCGCCGAGGTGGACGTACTGACGCTCAGTGCGACGCCGATCCCGCGCACGCTGCACAGCTCGCTGCTCGGCATCCGCGGCATCAGCACGCTCGACAACCCGCCGCCGGGCCGCCAGGAGGTCGAGACGCGCGTCTTGTTCCGCGACGACCGCATCCTGCAGGACGCCCTGCAGCGCGAACTGGCGCGCGACGGCCAGGTGTTCGTGCTGCACAACGTGATCAACGAACTGCAGCCGCTGGCGCAACGGCTGCGGCAACTGGTGCCGGGCGCGCGCATCGCGATCGGCCACGGCCAGATGACCGAGACCGAGATCGAGAAGACCGTGCGCGCGTTCGTGCGCGGCGAGTTCGACGTGCTGGTGTCGACGACCATCGTCGAGAACGGCCTCGACATCGCCCGCGCCAACACGATCCTGATCGACCGCGCCGAGCACTTCGGCCTCGCCGAGCTGCACCAGCTGCGCGGCCGCGTCGGCCGTTCGAGCGAGAAGGCCTACTGCTACCTGCTGCTCGATCGCGACGAACCGCCGGGCCACGAGGCGAAGGCGCGGCTGAAGGCGCTCGAGGAGTTCTCGCACCTCGGCGCCGGCTTCGCGATCGCGATGAAGGACCTCGAGATCCGCGGTGCCGGCAACCTGCTCGGCCCGCAGCAGTCGGGCCACATCGCCGCGGTCGGCTACGACATGTACTGCCAGCTGCTGCGCTCGGCGGTCGAGTCGGCGAAGCTGCAGAAGCCGGTCGCCGTGCACGTGGTCGAGGTCGACGTCGACCTGCGGCTGCAGGCGTTCCTGCCGCTCGACTTCCTGACCGACCCGCGCCAGCGCCTCGAACTGCTGCGCGAGATGGACGAAGCGGTCGACGACGTGGCACTGCGCGCGCTCGAGGCCGAACTGCAGGACCGCTACGGCAAGCTGCCGAAGCCGGTGCGCACGCTGCTGCGCGTGTTCCGCCTGAAGCACGGCCTGATGGGCCTCGCCGTGCACGGCGTGAGTTGGGTCGAACAGGACCGCGTCGTCGTGCGGCATGCGCCCGGCGTGCCGCTCGGCGGCGCCTGGATCGACTGCTTCGCCGACGTGCGCGCGGTCGAGGCCGGCAAGACGCACCTGATGCTGCCGCCGTTGCGCGGCAAGAAGGAGTACGCGGCCGAGGACGTGCTCGAACTGCTGCTCGGCGCGATCACCGGTGCGATCGCGCCGCGCGTGCGACCCGCGAAGTCGCTGCCGCTGCCGCCGCAGCCGGGGCCCGGGCCGCGGCGCGGGCGGGCGAAGTACCCGTGGGAGTGAGCTGAAAACGAACGCGACCGCCGGCTCCTTCGAGCCGGCGGTCGCGTTCGTGTGGATCACCGGGCGCCGCGCGTGGCGGACACCCCGCGGATCACACCGTTCGGCTCACAGGCCGATGCGCGTGCAGATGCCGTTCGACAGCAGCAGGCCCAGCGAGTTCAGGCCGCCGGTCAGCGGCGCTGCCTGGAACACCAGCTGTGCGTTCTGCAGCAGCGGGTCGTTCGGGATCGACAGCGGCTGGATGAACGTGTTGGTCGGGATGTCGATCACGCCCGACAGCAGGATGATCGCGTTCATCTGCAACAAGCAACCGGGCATGCCGATGAAGCCGAGGTCCACCGGACCGGGCAGCAGCGTGTCACCAGCGGCCAGCACCTGCAGGATCGTGCCCGGGGTGATGTTCGACGTGATGATGTTCGGCGTGGTGCCGAGCACCGGACGCGCGTCCATGCCGAGGATCGGCGGGATGCTGCCATCGCCCGACGTGTACGGCAGCGAAGCCGAGAGGTCGATCGCCGGCGGCAGCGTGGCGCCGTTGCCGCGCGTGAAGCCGAAGTAGGCGTCGTTGCTCGCGCTCTGGTTGCCGAGCGAGCCGTAGGCGATGTTGACGTTGCCGGCCGAATCGAGCGTGATCTGCATCGAGTTGACCGCCGCAGGCACGCCCCATTCGATGACGTTGTTCCACGTGATCGTCACGGCCTGGCTGCCCGGCTGGACGTCGTAGTGGATCGTGCCGCTGCCGGTGCCGCCGACCGGGTCGAGGTCGTGGTAGTAGGCCGAGATGCGCGCCGGTCCGTCACGGAACGACGAGACACTGCCGTACGAAGCACCGGTGACCGCGTAGGCGCCGTTGGTGACCGCATCGAGGAACACCGAGCCGTTCGAGCTGATCGTGATCGAGCTCGTGCTGCCGCCCGGGTACGGGAACGTGAAGGGCAGCGTGATCGGCGCGCTGATCGCGTCGTCCCAGTTGCCCGACGACGAGGCGCCAGGGGCCGCGGTCGTGATCGACGGCGACGTCGGCGTCACGAACGGGGTGCCGCCCGGAACGACGGCGTAGTTCGGACCCAGGTTGATCCAGGTCTGCGTCGTGTTGGCGAGATCCGGCACCGCGAGGCCGTTCGGGAAGTTCTCGAAGAAGGCCTGCGGGCGGAAGTAGCAGCCAGCGCCCAGCGTCGTGTAGTGCGCCGCGGTCGGGTCCGGCGTGTACGTGAAGCGCAGGTTCGGGCTGTCGGTGCCGATGCCGGTCCAGGCCGTGGCCTGGATGCCGTCGTTGGAGAACGTCAGGAACTGGTCGGAGACCGCGTTCGGCGTCGGGTTGGGGTTCTTGCCGAGGCAGTGCAGCTGGCCCGGGTTCGTGCCGCTCGTCGGTTGCTGGTAGTTCAGCGCGACGCCATAGCTGCCGGCCGGGAAGGCCAACGGCGGGTTGAAGACGATCGCCGACTCACCCGGGGTGGCGACGATCGTGATCGTGCCGCTGCCGAGCAGGGTCCACGGCGAGCCGGGGGTGGCCGGGTTCAAGGTCTCGTTGCCGAGGCGCGTGGTCAGGCAGGTGTAGACGTCCACCACGGCCTGGTTGCCGACCTGGTTCGGCACCGGGGGGTTGCCGATGCCCGAGTCGTAGGTCCAGGTGTTGATCTGGCTGATCGAGAGCGGGACCTGCGCAGTCAGGTCGAACAGATGGTTGCCCATCACGTAGTAGAACGACGCGATGAAGTCCGCACGATTCGAGAACGTGCGCGTCGCCGGGGCGACATTGCAGTTCTGGGCGGTAGCTGCTGCTGCCATCGCGAGCGCGATCGACAGGCCTTTGAGAGAACGCATGGGAGAGTCTCCTTGAATCAGGCTTTCTTGGTGGACGAACGGAACTTCACTAGCGTGTCGAGACTCCTGCCCGGGTCATCCTGCGGAGTTGCACCGATTCCTTGCCATTTTTCGAACGGCCCGGCGCAAGCGCGGTGACCGCAACCGGTCGCGAAGCAGCCCTGCGCAACAGGGCCGTGACGGATGCGCATGGTGGTTGCGCAATCATCCTGCCGACCAATGCCGCACACGAGCATGGCTATGCTCGATGACCGCGCCGACGACGTGTTCCGTGATCCACTGACTGGCAACGTCGTGCTGCCGAGCGGTGGTGCGCTGGAGAACCAGATCGCCGCGCCGCCGGTCAACGGCGTCGAGACGGCGCACCTCGACCGGACCTGGTCCGACATCGCCAACGACCTGCCCGTCGCTGACACCGCTGCGGCTCGCGACCCAGGTGCCGACCGCGCTGCAGCAGTTCCTGGGCAACGACGACTACGCCGCGGTGTTCGCGCGCGTGTTCGGCACGCCCGGCGTCACGCCGACCCGCATCATCTTCGCGATCGCCGCCTACG
>CAMAUH010000460.1 GCA_945861365.1 Candidatus Kuenenia stuttgartensis | reverse complement strand
GGTTGCCGACAAGGCCGTGATCAGCGGCCGTCGCGCGCACCAGTACCACACGCGCTGCAAGGGGCCCGGCAAGCGGGCCAGCACGCGCTCGCCGTGCAGGAAGCGCTCGAGGTCCTCGGCGAGCTCGAGTGCGGCGCCGTAGCGTTGCGCCGGATCGCGCGCCATCGCCTTGCCGATCACCGCCGCGACGGCTTCCGGCAGGTCGGCGCGCAGGCGGCGCGGCGAGGGCGGGTCCTGGTCCAGCACCGCCTTCAGCACGCTCTGGGCGGTCGGGCCATCGAACGGCGCGCGGCCGGTGACCAGCGTGTAGAGCGTAGCACCCACGGCGTAGACGTCGGCGAGCGTGCTGGCCGCGCGTGAACCACCGAGCACCAGTTCGGGCGCCATGTACATCGGCGTGCCGACGATGGCGCCACTGTCGGTCATCGAGCCGGTGCCGGTTTCACGCGCGAGACCGAAGTCGGTGATCGCCGGCCGCGGTGCGTCGTCGGCCGGGTCCTGCCGATCGCGCAGCATGATGTTGCCGGGCTTCAGGTCGCGGTGCACGACGCCGTGGTCGTGCGCGAACTGCAACGCGCGGGCGACGCGGGCCACGATCGCGACTGCGGTCTGCACCGGCAGCGGGCCGACGCGCAAGCGCTCTTCGAGCGTGACGCCGTCGACGAACTCCATCGCGAACCAATGCAGGCGGCCCTTGGTGCCCTGGTCGAGGCAGCCGACGATGTCGGGGTGGCGGACCTTCGCCAGGATGCGCGCTTCGCGCAGGAAGCGCGCCAGCGCGCGTTCGGTCAGCGTCAGGCTCGGCGGCAGCACCTTCAGCGCGACCCGTTCGCCGCTGCTGCGCACGCGCGCCTCGTAGACGATGCCCATCGAGCCCTTGCCGACCTCGCGCACGATCTCGAACGCGGGCAGCTCCTGCGTCAGGGTCTCCGGCGCGAAGCTGTAGAAGTCGCGGCGCTGGCCGAAGTCGAAGTCCGCGGAACTGCTCACGACGGCTGCAGCACCCGCTGGATCGCGACCAGTTGGTCGAGCAGAGCTGGCAGGTCGGTCATGCGCAGCATGTTCGGCCCGTCGCTCGGCGCGTGGTCGGGATCCTCGTGCACTTCGAGGAACAGGCCGTCGATGCCACAGGCGACCGCGGCGCGCGCCAGGTAGGGGACCTTGCTGCGGTCGCCACCGGTCGATGCTCCTGCTCCACCCGGCCGCTGCACCGCGTGCGTGGCGTCGAACACCAGCGGTTGGCCGAACGCGCGCATGGTCGGGAAACCGGTGAAGTCGACGATCAGCGTGCGGTAGCCGTGCGTGACGCCGCGTTCGGTGATCATCACGTTGGGGTTCTGCTCGCGCAGCTTGCCGAGCACGTTGGCGACGTCCTCCGGCGCCAGGAACTGGCCCTTCTTGACGTTGACCGCGCGGCCGGTGGCGGCGGCGGCGAGCAGCAGGTCGGTCTGCCGGCACAGGAACGCCGGGATCTGCAGGCAGTCGACGACTTCGGCGACTTGCGCGCACTGCTCGCGTTCGTGCACGTCGGTCAGCACCGGCAAGCCGAGGTCGCGCTTCACGGTGGCGAGGATGTCGAGCCCGTCGTCGATGCCCGGTCCGCGGAAGGCGCCGCCGCTGGTGCGGTTCGCCTTGTCGAAGCTGCACTTGAAGACGAGGGGCACGCCGGCGCGCGCGCAGATGCGCTGCAGGGCCTCGGCGTGGCGCAGGGTGTGGTCGCGGCCTTCGATGACGCACGGGCCGGCGATCAGGGCGAAGGGGCGATCCGCGCCGAAGGCGACGTTACCGATACGAACTTCTCGCACTGGGCTCATCGCGGGGATGCTACTCGACGCGCTGCCGATCCCCGACTGCGTGTGTGTGCGGAAGCCTGCATGGCATCGCGCGCGCAGCGCCTGCGGCGCTCGTCGCCGTGATCGCAAATGCGGTTGTTCGCATTGTCTGATTGGGCCAGCCCTGCGTGGCCCACTTCCCGGATGCCGTTGCGGATGCTAGCCTTCTCGGCCTCGGGGGCTGCCTTGGCGTGCGCCGTGGCCGTTTCTTTTCTTTCCCCGTCACTCTGTTTCACGAACCCATGAATCGCATCCTCGCTTGCCTGTCCACCGCGGCTTTCTTCGCCGCCGCTGCCACTGCCCAATGCGGCAACTTCACGTCCCCGGGCACCCTGCTCGGCCAGGGCGATGACACCCTGTTCGTCGCGCAGCCGCTCGGCTTCACGTTCACGATGGCCGGCAGCGCTGGCACGACGACGTGGACGCACGTTCGCGTCAGCACGAACGGCGTCGCGATGTTGACCGATGCCGCGGGCACGCTCACCAACAGCCCGACGGGCACCAGCTACGGCAGCATCGCCGCCGCGACGGCCGGAAGCCTCTACGGCCCGGCCGGCAGCAACCCGCGCCTCGCGCCGTTCTGGGGCGACCTGGACAGCACCGGCGCCGGCAACGGCGTGTTCTTCTCGACGGTCCCCGGCGTCAGCGCCAAGATCACGTGGAACAACGTGGTCGAGTGGAACACGGCCCCGCAGAAGACCTTCGCGGTCGAGATCTTCGCCAACGGCAACATCGAGTTCAGCTACGGCGCTGGCATGCAGGTCGTCGGCGGCACCAAGTATGTCGGCATCTCGAGCGCGAACGGCACCGCGGTCCCCGCGGCCAGCAACTTCACCCCGGGTCCGGTGGTCTCGGCGGGCGGCGCCCAGCACCAGCTGTTCACCGCTGCCCAATTCGACATGGCGAACAACGTCCTGCAGTTCGTGCCGGCCGGCGCGGGCTGGGTCGAGACGGTCACCTGCGCGTTGAACGCGGCGAGCCACACGAACTACGGCGCCGGCTGCTACAACATCAGTGACTCGTTCTACCAGCTGTCCGCGGACGCGGCGATTGCCTCGGCGGCCCTGCAGGGCCAGTCGGTGGTGCTGACCCCGGCCGGTGGCGGCTACCTCGCTACCTTCGGTGGTGGCACCTACGTCGCGCCGACGGGCGGTGCGTTGAACGTGTTCGCCGCCCCGACGGACGACGGTGAAGCGTCGATCACGCCGACCCTGCCGTTCCCGACGGCGAGCGGCCCGCAGGCTTCGCTGCGCGTGCACTCCAACGGCCTCGTGTCGTGGGGCGCTGCGGCGCAGACGTTCAACGGCGGCAACAACTACACGCCGATCGCGGCCAACTTCCTGAACGCCGGCAACGCGGGCGTCTGGGCTTGGCACGACTGGGCTGAGCAGGACGCCGGCAGCGGCCGCATCAAGTGGGAAGAGGCCGCCGGCGTCGTCTACGTCACGTGGGACAACGTCGACAACTACCCGACCGGTGTCGCCAACACCGGCACGATGCAGTTCCAGTTCAACCTGAGCAGTGGCGTCGTCACCATGGTCTGGGTCACGGTCGACACCAACACGACGAGCACGTTCGGCTCGGCGCACCTCGTCGGCTGGTCGCCGGCCGGTGCGTCCACCAACGCTGGCTCGATCGACCTGGCCACGGCGCTGCCGCTGGTGACCAGCGCGAGCAACATCGCGGCGATCAGCCTGTCGGCCGCCCCGGCGCCTGTCTCGACGGCCGGCAGCGGCACGGTGGTGACCTACACGCAGAGCAACATCCCGGAAGCCGCTCCGGCCTCGGGTGTCTACATCGGCGTCACGATCATCAGCCTGACCCAGGACCTGGCGGGCACGGACCTGACGTTCTTCGGCATGCCTGGCTGCCGCCTCTACGTCGGCTCGCT
>CAMAUH010000459.1 GCA_945861365.1 Candidatus Kuenenia stuttgartensis | reverse complement strand
GGCGCGCCCGCACGCCGAACGTCGTCACGTTGGTGGCCGGGCCGGTCAGCAAGAGCGCCAGCACGGCGCCCGGCGACAGCCCCTGTGCCAGCAGCATCGCCCCGAGCGGCGTGCTGCCGGTCGCGCACACGTACAGCGGCAGGCCGATCAGCGCCGCGATCGGCACGTCGATGCCGTGCGGCAGCGCCGCGATCCACGTGCGATCGACGTATGGCAGCAGCATCGCCGACAGCAACAGGCCCATCAGGATCCACGTCGCGGTGTTGTCGACGGCGGGCCCGAAGCCAAAGCGCAGCGCCTCGCCGAGCCGCGCGCGCAGGCTGCCGGTGTTCGCCTGCGGCAGCCCATCGGCGGCGGCGGGCGCGTCGGTCGCGGCGGCCGGCGTGCGCACGCGCGCCAGTGCCGCGACCAGCATGCCGACGCCGAGCGCCAGTGCGGCGGCCATGCCGACGCGCACCAGGGCTACTTCGCCGCCCATCAGCTTCCACGTCAGCATCACTGCCGCGAGTTCGAGCTCGGGTGTTGCCACCAGGAACGCCAGTGCGGCGGCCAGCGACGTGCCCTGGCGGATCAGTTCGCGGTAGATCGGCAGCACGCCGCACGAGCACACCGGCAGCGGCAGGCCGATCGCGACGCCGCGCAGCGCCTGGCTGAACGAACTGCCCTGCGTCATCGACCGCAGCCAGTTCGGCGGCAGGAACACGTGGCACAGGCCGACCAGCAGGTAGGCGAGCAGCAGGGCCGGCGCCGATTCGAGCGCCAGGTTCAAGAACACGGCCGCCGGGCTGCCGGACTCGCTGCTCGGGAAGTGGTCGTGGATCAGCAGCGCCAGCACCGCGACGCCAAAGGCCCCGCCGAGCACCGAGGCGATGCGGAAGCGGCCCTGTTCGCGCGGCGCCGGGATGTGGCTGTGCAGCACGACGTGCAGCAGCGAACCGACCAGCAGCGACTGCAGCATCGCGAGGCCGCGCTGGCTCTGGTCGTCGAGCACCGTTTCGCCGAGGCCGAAGCCGAACGACGTCGCGGCGATGCTGACCGCGGTGATGCCGATGGCGGGCCACAGGCCGAGCGTGCGCGGCACGATCCACCAGATGCCGATGCCCTCCGGGATGCGGTGCAGGATGATCGCCCACGCGGTCAGTTCGTGCGTGTGCTGGTGGGTGCCGTGGTCGACGACATGGCCGTCGCCGGCGAGCAGCAGGCCATCGAGCGTCGCGTGCGCGGTGATGCCGAGCACGGCCAGGAACAGCACCGTCTTGCGCATGCCGGCGTGGCCGTGGTGCAGCGTGCGTTCGGCGACCGCCGGCAGCAGGAAGCCGACCAGCGCCAGCGGCAGCACCAGCCAACCGGCCTGCGCGGCTGACTCCGGCAGCAGGTGCAGCAGCGCGAAGCCGCTGACGGTGACGAGGCAGAACGCGTCGAGGCTGACGGTCGACGACGCCTGGAAGCGGGCGATCCAGACCAGCAACGGTCCGAGCAGCAGCGCCAGGAGACTGAAGAACAGCAACACGGCCCGGCAAGGTAAGCCATCGCCGGCCGTCGCGACAGATCGCGCTCGTCAGTCGCTGGCGGGCACTGTCGCGAGGCCGTCGGCACCGAGCGCCGTCTGCAGGGCCAGGCGCGCGCGGTACAGGCGCGAACGCACGGTGCCGACGGGCACCTGCAGCCGCGCCGCGATGCCGACGTAATCCAGCTCGCCGTGGCGGTGCAGTTCGAACGGCTCGCGCTGCTCTGGCGGCAATTGCTGGACGGCCGTCGCCAGGCGCTGCTGCAGCTCGTGGGCGAGGGCATGGTGCAGCGGGTTGCTGCAGTCGCGGTGTTCGGCGCAGTGGTGGTCTGCCGCCGCGTCTTCGTGCCGTTGGCGGCGGCGGTAGGCGCGGCGCAGCGCGCGGGCGCGGAACACGACGGCCTGCACCAGCCAGGCGCGCCGGTTCGGGGGCGGCGACGGCTGCTGCCACAGGGCGATCAGCGCTTCCTGCACCGCGTCGGCGGCGAGGTGGTCGCAGCCGAGCATGCCGCGCGCCACGGCATGGGCGCGGGCCAGGTCGGACTGCCACTCGGGATCGGCGGCGAGCTTGGGATCGAGCAAGCCCGCGGCGGCGGGCTGGGAATCGGACTGCGAACGGAACATGGCGGACCTGCAGACAGGGCGGGGGACGTGATCAGGCCAGCGCGGGTGGGCCCGCGGCGGCACGCGTTCGATCACGACGCGCGTGGTGGCGCGCGGCTCTGCGGCAGGTGGTGCGTCGGTTCGGTCGGTGGGGCGTGCGCGGGCGCGCCGTGCAGACGATGGGCGGCGGCGTGCAGCGCGAACGGCAGCGCCGGTGGCGGTGGACTGCCCGGGGTGCTCGCCTGCAGCAAGCACGCGAGGCAGGCGTGGTCCGTCGCGGCGGCCGGATCGGTGCGCTCCGCGCGTTCGGGCGCGCCCACGTCGCGGGTGGGCGCATGGTGGTGGCCGCACGCGCAGACCGCGGGGTGTCCGCTGCCAGTGCCGCTGCCGTGGTCAGGCGCGTGGTGGTCGTGCAGGACCGGCAGCAACAGCCGCACCAGCAGCGCGAGCAGCGCGGCAGCGAGGGCGAGGCGGTTGGTGGGGCTGCAGCGCGGCACGTTGGGCCGCGCAGGGTAGGCCGATCGGAACGGGGCGGCAAGCAGGGGCTTCGGCAGAAGAAATCTGCGTGTCCTGGGAACTCCGCCGGGGTGGCCGGCACCCGGCCGTCATCCTCGTGCGCTCCTTCCCCTCCAGTCCCTCGCGTTGGTTCGCCGTGGCCGCTGCCGTCACGCTCGGTGGCGCCGCGGTCGCCCAGGCTCCATCCCGCCGTTCGGCCCTCGACCGCGCCGCCCAGCAATCGACCGATCCGCGGCAGAATCAGGGCGCCTTGCCGGTGCAGGCCCAGGCGCCGACGGGCCAGGGCATCGTCAGCGGGCCGTTCAACTTGCTGCAGATCAGCACCGACCTGATGACCGCGATCGGCACCTCGACCGAGCCGGATCCGATCGTGCAGCAGTTGCAAGGCGGTCACCATGATCCGCGCAAGCGCGGGTTCACGCTGCAGCAGGCCGAGGTGCAGATCACCGGCGCGATCGACCCGTACTTCCGCGGCCAGTTCGTGATGGTCACGTCGCTCGACACGGAAGGTGAGTCGATCTTCGAGATCGAAGAGGCCTGGCTGACGACCCAGCAGCTGCCGGCGAGCCTGTTGCTGCGCGCGGGCGTCTACCTGACCGACTTCGGCCGCGTGAACACGGTGCACCCGCACCAGTGGGACTTCATGGACCAGCCGGTCATGCACACGCGGTTGTTCGGCGAGGATGGCATGCGTGGGCCGGGTGCACGGTTGGCGTGGTTGGCTCCGACCGAGACCTACTTCGAGGCGATCCTCGGCGCGCAGAACGCCAACGGCGAGACGATGCACAGCTTCCTGTCCAGCGAGGAGTCGTATGAAGAGCGCCCGCTCGGCGGCCGCGCGTACGTCGAGGACGCGCAACAGGTGCGCACGCTGGGCGACGTGGTGTGGAGCGGTCGATTGGCGTCCGCCGTCGACTTCGACGACAGCCACACGCTGGGGGCCGGGATCTCTGGCCTGTTCGGGCCGAACGCCACCGGGTTCGGTGCTGATACCGTGATCTATGGCGCCGACCTGATGTTCCGTTGGCGGCCGATCGACAACCGCCGCGGGTACCCGTTCTTCAAGGTGCAAGGCGAGATCCTGGGGCGCTCCTTCCT
>CAMAUH010000458.1 GCA_945861365.1 Candidatus Kuenenia stuttgartensis | reverse complement strand
GACGGCAGCTCCGACCTGCGCTGCCACCTGCTGATCGACCTCGCGCGCGTGCAGGCCCTGAGCCACCACTACGCGACCGCGCTGAAGACGCTGCGCGAAGCGGAACGGCAACCGGCGACGGCGCTGCTGCCGCGCGCACGGCTGCGCTTCCATCTCTACCGGGGCCAGGTGCGCGCGCTGGTCGGCGAGGACGACGCCGGCCAGGATCTGCGCTACGCGATCGAGGAAGCGGACCGCCTGTCGCTGCCGACCTACGGCGCACGGGCCGCCGTGTTCGCCGGCGAGCGGCAGTTCTGGCGGCAGCGCGACGAAGAAGCCGGTGCGTCGCTGCGCAACGCGGTGACGCTGGCCCGCGCCGGCCGCGACCGCCTCGGCGAGGCGATGGCCCGCACCTACCTGGTGCGGCTCGGCCTCGACGACGGTGAGGGCCTCGACGCCATGCTCGACGACCTGGGCCTGCCGTCGCTGCGCGCCAACCTGCTGCTGGCGCGCGCGGCCCGCGGCACCGCCGGTCCGGAGACCCGCGAGGCGCTGACCGAGCTGCTCAGCAGCAGCGACCTGCCGCTGTCGATCCACCTGCGCGTGCTGGCCTGGCTGGACCGGCCGGCCACCGCCCGCTCGCTGGTCCGCATGATCGCGGAGCGGTTCCCGCAGCGTTCGGTGCGGCAGCGGTTCCTGCAGCAATGGGGCAGCGGCGCGCGCGTGTGAGCCCCCTTCCCATCGGCCACTCGACCGATGGTCGGGCGGCGCTAGGATGCCGCGCCGAATGACCGGCCACCGCGCAGGTTCGGGGACGTAGGGGCCAACTCGTGCGCAACGCGTGCCTGTTCCTGGCCCTGACCATCCTGCTGCTACTGGGCGGCATCACGCTGTGGCTGTTTCAGGCCCAGGAGCCCACCACGGTGCCGATGGTCGCGCTGACGCCCGCCATGCCCATCGGCACGGCGGCCCGGGCGGCGAAGGGTGAGACGATGGCCGTCGGCGCGCCGCCGGCAGAGCAGGCGCCGGACCTGGCCCGCACCGCGGCATCGACTCCCGACGACCTCGCCGCGATCGAGGTGCTGGTGACCAGCGCGGATGCGGGCGGCCGCCTGGCACCGCGGCCCTTCGTCGACGTGCAGCTCGAGGTCGCAGGCAGCGAACGCGACCAGATCGCCTGCACGGATGCCACCGGCCGCGCGCACTTCGAACTGGCGAGGGCCCGCGGCCTGCGCGTGGTCGCCCGCACCAGCCTCGGCGGTGAGGCGGCGGCGACGGTGCAGGTGGCGGCGCCCACGCAGCTGGAAGTCCGCATCACGGCGCGGGTGTTCGTCAGCGGCACCGTGACCGACACCGGCGGCCGCGGCATCGCCGACGCGGAGCTGTTGCTGCTGCCGTGGGCGACGCGCACCGGCGACGTGGCGGCCCCGCTCGAGATCGGCCGCAGCGGCGCGGACGGTTCGTTCCAGGTGGGGCTCGCGATCGGCGGGCGCCTCGGTGCCCGCCACGGCAACTATGGCCCCTCGCCGATGCATCTCGTGCGACTGGGGCCCGCCGGGTCGCCGCCGCCGAGCCTGACGCTGGCGTTGGTGCTCGAACCGACCGGCAGCCGCATCGAAGGCGTCGTGGTCGATGCCGACGGCAAGCCGGTCGCCAACGCGGAGCTGGAGTTCCGCAGCGCCGCGCCAGCACCGCGCGGCACCGACCTCGCCGCCGCCCCCGTTCGCGTCGAGAGCGACCAGGAGGGTGGGTTCGAGGCTGTGCAGCTGCGCGCGGGACCGATCGACTACGGCGTGCGCGCCCGCGGCCATGGCACCCTCGCCGGACGCACGCAGCTGGCCGCGGGCGAGACGGCGCGGCTGCGCCTCGTGCTGCCGCGGGCCTGCACGTTGGCGGGCACCGTCGTCGATGAAGCCGGCCGCGCCATCGCCAACGCGCGGGTGACCGCCGGCCCGCCGGCGTCCTTCGTGGCCCGCTCGACCCTGACCGATGCCGCCGGGCGCTACCTGCTGACCGAACTGGGCGAAGGGCCGACGCCGCTGTTGGCGCAACAGCAGTCCACCAGCGGCGCGATGCGGCAGGCGGCGGTCGTGCAGCAACTCGACAGCGACCGCGCCAACGAATGGAACGCGACCCTGCTGCCGCCGGAAGCGACGGTCGACCTGCGCGGCACGATCGTCGACCGCAGCGACCAACCGCTGGGCGGTTGGCGCATCCTCGCGCGCGCGGGTTCCCGCAACCTGCTCGGCACCAGCGCGCCCGACGGCACCTTCGTCATCGCGGTGCCCCTGCGCACGATCGTCGACGTGCGCGCCTTCACGCCGAGCCAGGCGCTGAACACCTTCGCGGACACGGTGGTGCGCGGCGTCGATCCGGCCGCGGGCCCACTGCGCATCGTCGGCGGAGTGGCCGCATTCGGCAAACTGCGCGGCAGGGTGATGACCCACGCGCAGCAGGCGGTGCCGGCCACGATCGCCATGTGGCACCAGGAACGCGCCGAGTACGTGCGCAGCACGGCCAACAACTCTGGCGCCTTCATGATCGACGTGCCAGCGGGACGGCTCGACCTGACGTTCGAGCATCCGGGGCATGCGACCGAAGCGCGCGCCGACCAGACGGTCGCCCCGCCCGAACCGCTCGACCTCGGCGTGATCACGCTCGGCGCCGCCGGCATCCTGCATGGCTCCGTGCGCGGCGCCGATGGCAGCGCCCCGGCCCAGTGCCAGCTGGTGATCGTGCACCAGGACCAGCGCCTGGTCGCCGACTACAGCGGCGGGCTCTACCGCTTCGCTGCCGTGCCGGTCGGCGAACACACGCTGCAGGTGCAGGGGCCGGGCCTTGCCGCGGCCACGTTCCCGGTGCGCATCCAAGCGGGCGAAGAACGGCAACTGGATCTCGACCTGCGGGCCGGCGTGCTGCGCCGCATCCGCATCGAAGCGCCAGCCCCCGGCGTCGAGCAGATCGCGCTGGCGCTGCGGCAGCCCGAGAAGTCGGTGCAGTGGATGTCGGCGCAGTCCGGGCGCGCCGGCGCCGGCCAGCGCATCGCCGAAGCCGAGTTCGAGGCCTGGCTGCCCGAGGGCAGCTACGAGGCGGTCGCGTGGTCCGGCAACCGCTTCGAAGTGCGGGCGACGGTGCAGGTCAGCGCAGCGTCGACGGAGACCGTCACGCTGCGCCTGCAGCCGAAGTGACGATCACTCGAGCACGAACTCGTCGAACGGCCCGGTGGACTCCAGCTCGTCGTCGCCGAGCAGCACCGACTGCATCCACGCCAGCAACTGGATGCGCAGCACGGCTTCCTGCTGCTTCGGCTCGCACAGCAGGAACCCGTCGTCCTCCATGTGCTCCGCCTTCAGGTCGGCGAGCGCGAACATCGCGAGGCGCGCGGCATTCAGCGCCGCCAGCCACGCACTGACGTGGCCGTCCTGGATGAACAGCACCTCCTGGTCGGTCTTCTGCAGCTTGCGCAGGTTGCCGAGGTCGCGGCGCACCAGCTGCGCGCGCGACAGGAACAGGCGCTCGAGTTCGGGCACCGAATGCTGTCGCCACTGCTCCTCGTCGTCGGCATCGATGCACGTCTCCGGCAACAAGCGGTCGCGCACGCGCACGTCGGAGCTCTCGATCAGCATCGGCACGCCCTTCAGCGTGTCGACACTCGCCGGCGTCAGGTCGCCGAACACGAAGCCTTCGTCGAAGCGTGCAGCCCACATGGTCAACGCGCCTCGGCGACGCCGTGGCGCCACGAGCCA
>CAMAUH010000457.1 GCA_945861365.1 Candidatus Kuenenia stuttgartensis | reverse complement strand
ACTGGTTCGCTTGCGGTTGCTGCCGCATGCGCAACGCGCCGACGGGTTCGCCGACTACGCGCAGCGGTTGCCGATCGACTGCGCCGAGCACTGGCTGGCGCGCACGATCGAACGGCATCTGCGCGGCGATGCGAAGGGTGGCACGCTGGCGGCCGAGAACGCGTGGTTGGCCGGGGCGGGCGAACTCGCGGTGCTGCTCGATGCGGCGATGCAGTTGCTCGACACCACCACCGCCGGCGCGCCGCTGCGCCCGATCGCGCGCGGCCCCGCGACGTCGCTGCTGCGGCGACTCGCCGCGGGCGCTGCCGACGACGCCCCCGCCGGGGCCCTGCTGCAGGTGCTGCTGGTGATGAGCCAGGGTGCAGAACCCGAACTTGCGCTCGCCAGACCGTTCCCGCGCGTGGCGGCGCCGTTCGCACAACGCTGGTTCGTCACCAGCGCCACGGCGAACCCGACGCACGCGACGTCGTTGCTGCTCGTCGCGGCGAGCCTCGGTGCCAAGCCCGACTACACCGGTTCCCCATGGTCGCAGGTACCACCGGAACTGCGGGCGCAGCTCGATGCGGAGAGTGCCCGTGGCCGCTGACGTTCCCGAGGTCGATCTCGTGGTCGCGGCGCAGCGCGGCGATCGCACAGCGTTCGCGGCCCTGGTCGAGCGGCACGCGGAGCGGCTGACGCGCTTCCTGGTGACGATGACCGGCGACGAACACCTCGCCGACGACGTGCGGCAGCAGGCGCTGGCGCAGGCGATGACGGCGCTGCCGACGCTGCGCGAGCCGGCGCGTTTCCCGAACTGGCTGTTGTCGATCGCCTGCAACGCGTGCCGCAAGCGGCTGCGCAGCGACGTGCAGCGCGCGCACGCCGGCGACGACGCGCTCGCCGAGGTCGCCGAGCACCGCCGCTCGGCGCTCAGTTCCCTCGTGCGACGCGAGGACGCGACGCGCCTGGCGCTGGCGATCGATCGTTTGCCGATCCTGCTGCGCGAAGCATTCGTGCTGTTCGCGGTGGAAGGGCTCGCCTACGTCGACATCGCCGCGATCACCGCGGCGAGCGAGGGCACGCTGCAGGTGCGCGTGCACCGGGCGAAGGCGCTGCTGCGCCAGCAACTCGGCAGCGCGGTCGACACGTGGTGGTCGCGGCGGTAGCGCCGGCTCACTGGAACGCGCCGACGAACCCGAGCACGATCCCGAAGTAGCCGGTCGGCGACAGCGCCCCGCCGTTCTGCGCGACGTAGTTCGACTGGTGCACCATCTGGGCCGGACCAGCCGGCGGCACCGCCGCGCCGATGCGCACCTGGAAGCTGTTGCGCGACGGCACGAACCCGCCGGCGGCGAAGTCGATGGCGAGCGCCTGCGTGAACAGCGGCACCCCGACCGCGGACGCGGTGTTCGGCAACGTCCACAACTGCGCGCCCGCCGAAGTGGCGACCAGGGCGCCGAGCTGCGGGTCGACGTTCAGCAGGCAGCTGCTCGCGCCGAGCGCCGTCAGCGGCACCGGCAGCGCCAGCGCACCGGACCAGCGGTTGTCCAGCGACAGCACGTGGAACACCTGGTCGACGACGGCGCCCGCGGCCGCCGTGACGGTGTGGTTGACCCGCAGCGTGCCGCCGACGACGCCGTTGCCGGAGGTCTGCGGCACGTCGATGGACAGCGAGCCGGACGGCGACGCACAGGCGCTGTCCTCCTGGATCTTGGTCACCTCGCCGCGGGGCTGCGTGGCGTGGAAGAAGAAGCCGTCCGCCGGCCAGTTGTCGCCGGTGCCGCCGGTGACGACGAGGTCGAGCAGCAGGTTGCCGTTCGCGCGCAGGTAGACCAGCGGCGGATTCAGCGGGATGTCGATCGTCCACGGGTTGGGATACGGCAGCACGCGCGTGGCCGCCGGCACCTGCAACGGACCGCTGAAGACGTTGGTCGGCACCGCGGTGCCGATGTTCTGCGCCCAGGTGGCGACCATCGTCGACGGCGTGATCGGCACCTCGTAGGCGTCGATCGTCGCCTGGAACGTCTTCGCGACCGGCGCATCGACGTTGAAGTTGCCGCCGTCGAGCCGCAGCCGCAGGTTCGTGATCACGGCGCTGGTCTGGCACAGCTGGCTGCCGTCGACGAGGTACTGGATGCGGCCGGAGGTCCAGCCGAACGGCGTGCGCGAGGCACTGGTGCCCTCGAGGTTCTCGTAGCCGTTCGGTACGACGACGAGCGATTGGGCGGGAACGGCGACCGCGAGCAGCGCGGCGGTGCAGAGTGGGGTTCGCATGACTGCCGAGTGCCGGCAGCGCGCCCCGGGTTCCCGCGGCGCGCGCGGGAACTTTCCCCCGCCGGCCGGCACGCTGGCCTGCATGCCGACCACCCGCACCTTCGTCCACCTGCTGTTGTCGCTGCTCGCCGCCTGCGCCAGCGCGCCGAGCCTGCCGCCGGAAACGGCACCGCTGCTGCGCCAGGCGCTGGACGGCGAAGCGCTCTACACCGTCGCCGGCGGCCTCAAGCCCGTCAGCGAAGGCTTCTGGCACGCCTGGATCGACGTCGCCGCACCGGATCTCGGCGCGGTCGCCAGCACCCGATCGGCGCTCGCCGCGTGGCGCACCGAGGCGCTGTGGGCGGACGTGCACGTGATGCACGAGGCGCACGACGGCAAGCGGGCAGCGCGCGCCTACGTCGTCGACCGCGCGGCACTCGCGGCCTTGCTGCAGCGCGAACGGCCGTTCTTCGCCCCCTACGGCCTGCTGCCCGACACCCACCCCGCCGAGGTGCTCGCCGTGGTCGAGCGCCTGCCGAAGCTCGACCGCCACCGCGGCCAGGGCCTGCTGTTCGGCTACCCGCAACACGCCATCGACTTCTTCGTGCAGGCGGCGGCCGAACGCGGAGCCGACGCGCCGGTGGTGCCGCGACGCTTCGTCGACATCCCCACCTTCGGCAGCGCCAAGGGGCGGTTCGTCTACGCGGTCGCCGCCGACGCGGCCGAATTGCCGGCCGATCGGGAACTCGCGGCCGCGGCGGCGCGGATCCTGGACCGCTACCGCGCGCTGCGTCCGAGCGACAGCACCGACGCGGACGGCCTGCAGCAGGCCGTGCGCACCCTGCGTGCGGAGTTCGCGGGCGGCGCCGCCACGCGCGCCACCCAGCCCTAGTGCGCCGGAACGTCCGCTTCGGCCGCGGCGTCCTCCGCCACCTCCCAGGGGCCGAACGGATCGGCGAAGCCTTGCCAGGCTGCCGGCCCACCGCGCATCTCGGCATCGTCCAACAGGCACGCGTCGAGCCGCGCCTCCAGCGCGGCGCGGTCGAGCGACCGGCCGATCACCACCAGTTCCTGGCGTCGATCGCCCCACGGTTCCTGCCAACTCGCCTCGACCTGGGCGGCCACTGCTTCGGGCCATTCCGCCCGCGGCATCGTCGCCCACCACGTGCCGGCCGGCGACGTGCGGCACGAGCCGCCAGCCTGGTGCCATTCGCCGACCACGTCGTGGCGCGTCGCCAACCAGAAGAAGCCCTTGCTGCGCAGCACGCCGGGCCAGTCGGTGCGCAGCAGGGCATCGAAGCGCTCCGGATGGAACGGCCGCCGCGCCCGGTAGACGAAACTGCCGATGCCGTAGGAGTCGGCCTCGCTCGACTCCTGGCCGCGCAGTTCCGCGAGCCAGCCCGGGCTCGTCGCGGCCCGTTCGAAGTCGAACCGGCCGGTGCCCAGCACGGCATCGAGCGGCACCCGCCCCTCCTGCACCGGAACCTGCACGGCCGTGGGGTTCAGCCGCCGC
>CAMAUH010000456.1 GCA_945861365.1 Candidatus Kuenenia stuttgartensis | reverse complement strand
GCCGCGAACTGAGCGATCGCATGCAGGCCTCGCTGCAGGACGGCGTCGTGCTCGAGGCGCTCGGCGACGGCGGCTTCGCTTCGGCCATCGCCGACGCGAACGCGCGCAAGAACCTCTACACGGCGTGGATCGGCTTTGGCGAAGGCATGGGCATCGCCGTGCTCGACGGGCAGGGCCGCTGCTACGCGGCGCGGCCGGGACCGCAGGATCCCGCCGAGCTGGCCGCGTTCCTGCGCCTCTGCACGTCGCTGCGCGGGGACATTGCGGCGTTGCGCGGCACGGTGGCGAGCTCCGCGTGCACGCCGCAGGACCAGCACCGGCTCGGCTGCCTCTACCTGCAGCTCGGTTGCCGCGAACCTGCCGCCGAACTGCTGCTCGCCGCGGCCACCGCTGGCGTCGCCGACGCGCGGCATCGCCTCGCGCGGCTGCATGCGCTCGAAGGTGACCTCATGGCGGCCCGGCGCTGGTTGGCGCACGCGCCGAAGACGCCGCAGGCGCTGGTGACCGAGGGCTACGTGCTGTTCAAGGAGCGCAAGCACGAGGCGGCCGCGCAGACGCTCGAGCAGGCGCTGCAGACCAACCAGCTCGGCGACGAACGGCAGCGGGCGCTGCTCTACCTCGGCAAGGCGCTGCACGAGGGCAAGCGCGACGATCGCGCAGTGCCGCTGCTGACCGCGCTGGCGGCCGAGGGCCGCGGCACGACCTTCGAGGCCGCGGCGCGCCACACGCTGTCGCACATCAAGGACCCGCAGCACGGACACACGCATTGACGCGCCGGTGACGGCCTCGGCGTTTCCCGGCAGCCGTACCGCGGCTACAACTCGCCGCCTCGGATCCTCCGCCATGCGACAAGCCGCCCTCCTCGCGTTGTTCCTCGTTCCCATGCTGCACGCCCAAGACCCGACGCCGGCGCCGACGCCGGCTCCTGCCGCGCAACCAGGCCCGACCACGCTCGGCAGCGGCGCGCACGAGTACACGTGGACCCGGGATTGGGGCCGCCTCGGGGACGGCAAGGAGCTCGGCAACACGCACGGCTGTCTGGTCGTGACCAAGGCCGGCAACGTGCTGGCGAACACCGACACCGAGCACGCGATCGTCGAGTTCTCGCCCGAAGGCCACATCGTTCGCACGTGGGGCAAGGAGTTCCACGGCGGGCTGCACGGCATGTGCCTGCGCGTCGAGGACGGCCAGGAAGTGCTGTACCTCGCGCACACGCGGCGCCACGAAGTCGTCAAGTGCACGATCGACGGCAAGGTGCTGTGGACGCTCGGCTGGCCGGAGGCCTCGGGCATCTACCAGAACGAGGGCCAGTACAACGTCACCGCGGTCGCGGTCGGTCCCGATGGCCGCATCTTCGCCGCCGACGGCTACGGCAAGTCGTGGGTGCACCTGTTCGACAAGGAACGCAAGTACGTGAAGTCGTTCGGCGGACCCGGTGACGCCCCCGGCAAGATGCAGACGCCGCACGGCCTGTGGCTCGACACGCGCGGCAAGGAGCCGCTGCTGCTGGTGTGCGATCGCGAGAACCACCGGCTGCAGTGGTTCACGATGGACGGCGAGTTCGTGCGCTCGATGGACAAGGACCTGCGGCGGCCGTGCAACGTCACGGCGCTCGCCGATGGCGGCCTCGCGGTCGCGGACCTCGTCGGGCGGGTGACGATCCTCGACAGCAAGGACCAGTTGGTCTGCCACCTCGGCGACAACCCGGACCCGGCGCTGCGCGCGCAGAACGGCGTGCAGCGGGCGAAGTGGAAGGACGGCGAGTTCCTGTCGCCGCACGGCATCACCGTCGATGCGCATGGCGCGCTGTACGTGATGGACTGGAACTTCCTCGGGCGCATCACCAAGTTGGTGCCGACCGCCAAGCCCGCGAAGGCGGCCGCCGAGCCGGCGAAGAAATAGGCGCGATCAGCGGCCGGCGGCGAGCGGTCGATCGCCGGTGCTGCCGTGCACGCGCCCGGTGGCGCCCTCAAACCACAGCGTGCCGTGCTGGCCGGTGACCCACAGTTCGCTGCCGAAGCGGCGCGCGATCGGCCCGAGCGCGGTGTCGCCATCGGCCAGCGCCGCCGAGGCGAAGCACGCGCGCGGCCGGACCCGCTGTAGCAGCCACGCGGCATTCGCGTTCGGTCTGCCATGGTGCGGCAGCACCAGCACGTCGTGTGCGGTGGCGATGCCATCGGCGATCGCCGCGGCGGTGCCGAGTTCCTGCGCGTCGCCGGTCAGCAGCACGCGGGTGTTGCCGACCGTGATCGACACCCACAGGCTCTGGTCGTTGTCGCTGGCGCCGGCGGGCAGCGTCGGTGCGTGCACACGCAGGTGCGGTGCCGGCTGCCAGCTGTCGCCGGCCGCGAGCACGCGGATCGTGGTGCCGTGCCGATGCAGTGCCGTGGCGAGCGGGCTGTCGGCCAGTGCCGCCGGCAACACGGCCGCTGCGACCGGCACCTGGGTCAGCAGGGCGGGTATGGCCGCGTGGTGGTCGCTGTCCGCGTGGGTGACGATCAGCAGATCGAGGCGGCGACGTCCCAGCGCCGCCACCAGCTGGGTGTGCGCCAGCGAAGGTTGTTGCAGGCTGCCGCAGTCGATCGCGGTCTGGTGGCCGTTCGCCGTGGTGGCGAGTCCGCACTGGCCGTGTCCGACCGCGAACAGCGCGAAGCGCTCGCGATCCGGCTGGCAGTGGGGCGCGAAGTACGGCGCGATCAGCAGGGCTACGGCGACCCACACCGTGCTGCGCCGTGGCGATCGCGACAGCAGCATGACGGCGCTGCCGGCGGCCAGCGCCAACAGCCACGGCGCCGGCGTCGTGAGGGCGGGCACCGGCGTGCCGGGCAGCAGGTCGGCGAGCGCCACGGCGTCGGCATAGAGATCGGCCAGCGGCGCCAGCGGCCAGGCCAACAGGTCGGCGAACAGCGGTGTGACGTTGCCGGTGATCGCCAGCGCCAGTCCCAGCACCAGCAGCAGGCCGACGAACGGCGCCAGCAACGGGGTCAGCACGATCGTCCACGGCGCCAGCTGGCCGAAGAAGAACAGCGTCAGCGGCGCGGTCAGCAACGTCGCCCATACCGAGGCGCGCAGCGGCGACCACAGCCAGCGTTCGGTCAGGGCGTCGCTGCGTGGTGGACCGGCGAGCCAGAGGCCGACGACCGCCGCGTAGCTGAGCAGGAAGCTCGGCCCGAGCAGGGCGTCCGGTTGCACGAACGCGGTCAGCACGGCGGGGGCGAGCAGGCCGGTGCCCATGCCGAACGGTCTGCCGGCGTGGGTCGCCAGGGCCGCGAGGCCGAACGCGACGATCGCGCGCAGCACCGGCGGTTCGTTGCCGGTCATCGCGGCGTAGATCGCGAGCAGCAGCAGCAGGGCGCTGGTGCGCCACGGGCCGGCGGCGAGCTGTCGCCCGCGTCGCCAGCCGGCGAAGCCGAGCAGCCACGCGAGCATCGCGGCGTGCGCGCCACTGACGGCGAGCAGGTGGCTGAGGCCCGTGGCCCGGTGCGATTGCACGAGATCCTCGGGCGGGCGGGTTTCGCGACCGAGCACGAGGGCGGCCAGCATGCTGCCGGTGTCGCCGGGCAGGCGGTGCAGCAACTGTCGTTCACACGCCGCGCGCGCCTGGGCCGCGAGTCGCCCCGGCGACCAGCGGCCGGCGGTCACCTCGAGTTCGCTGGCGACGGCGCGCACGGTGGCGTCCAGGCCCGGGGCGCAGGGCGGCGCGATCCAGGCCCGGGTGCGGCAGTGGTCGCCGGGCAGGGCCTGTACGTCCCCTTCGCAGACGATGCGCAG
>CAMAUH010000455.1 GCA_945861365.1 Candidatus Kuenenia stuttgartensis | reverse complement strand
CACGCAGATCGACGAGGAACGTGCCGCCTTGCGACGGATCGGTCCGGTCGCTGCGCCGGACGCCATGACGACGGTCGAGATCGAGGACTACCGCCAGCGGCGCTCGGCCTGGCTCGACCAGGAAGCCCCGCCCGAAGCCCCGAAGGTCGCCGCGCGACCGCGCACGGCCCACGAAGCGGCGCTGCTCGCTCTCGCCCGCTACGTGCTCGACGACACCGACGCGCCTGGCTCGCACGGCGCGATCCGGCGGGTTCGTCAAGGCCTCGAGTGGCTGCGCCGCGTGGAACAGACGAACCTGGCAGAACCGCGCGAGGCCTGGCAACGCGTCGCGGCGGCCGTCGCGAGCGGCAAGCCGCCCTACGAAACCCCGTTCGAACTGGGCCCACAGTTCGGCCTCGTGCCACTGGGACCCGATCCCGACAGCCAGCTCGAGGAGTTCGCGGTTCCCGCGTCCGGCACCGTGCCGACGCGCGACGAACGCGGACGGCTGGTGCCGCGTGACGACATGGCGATCGTGCTGGTCCTGATCCCGGGTGGCGCGACGACGATCGGCACGGCGGCCATCGATCGCCCGCTCGAAGTGCTCGCGTTCCCCGCGCATCGTGTGGCCATCGACCCGTTCTTCCTCGGCAAGTACGAAGTGACGCGACGGCAGTGGCGCGAACTGGGAGGCGGCGAGCCGAGTCGGCTGCGCACCGGCAGCACGTTCTTCGGCGAGTCGATCGGCGACCGCCATCCGCTCGAGAACGTCGCCTTGGATGCCGCGCGTCTCGTCGTGCAGCGCTTCGGCCTGGCGTTGCCCACCGAAGGGCAATGGGAGCATGCGGCACGTGCCGGCCAGACGCCGGCGGCCATCCGCGCCATGGTGCGCGACGCGGGAGAGAACTCGGCGGGTGGCGAACGGGGCCACCGTCCGCTGCCGCCGTTCGTCGCCGACGACCACTGGGATGGTCACGTGTTGCCGACGCCGGTCGGTGCGCATCCCGCGAATCCGTGGGGTCTGCACGACTGTGGAGGCAACGTCAGCGAATGGTGCGACGACGTGTTCGCGCCGTACTGGTTTCCGCCGCGCAAGGGCGATGGCCGCCGGCTGTCGACCTGGGGAGCGCTCGGGGTCGCGCGCGGCCCCAACTTCGCGCTGAACGGCGAAGTGTGGAGCCGCATGCCGATCCGGACCGAAGTACGGTTGCCCGTGCTCGGCCTGCGCGTGGCCCGCGCCATCGATTGAGGTGAGGGGCCCGCGGCGACGCGCCTACAGCCCCAGCTGCACCTGCACGCCGTTCGACAGCGCCAGCAGGTTCTGGAAGCTGCCGTTCGGATCGAGCACCGCCCACTGCGCGAACACGTCGTAGCCGGCGACGGTGCTGGGGAAGCCCACAAAGCGCAGGACCGTGCCAGAGGCGTCGGTCAGGTCGTAGTCCAGCAGGATCGGGTTGGCGAGCCACAGCGTGCAGCCGCCGCCGATCGTCAGCTGCCCTGGTGCGAGGTCGACCAGGAGCACCCCGGCCGTCTGCGGATATGCCTGCGTCAGGCGGAAGTTGCTGTAGCCTGAGGTTGGCCACCGCAGGGTGTCAGCCGTCGGCCGCAACCCGTATGAGCCTTCGCACCCCACGCCGTACGACCGCATGCGTGCCGGCGCCCGCACCCAGTCGACCTGCAGGCCACCCCCCGCGACGGCGGTGACGAAGTCGTCGCAGCCGTCGCCGTTCAGGTCGCCGAACACGGCGTGTCCGACGCAGTTCGACAGCAGGTTGCGCGCGGTGCCGAAGCCGGTCTCGGTCACGAAGCCGACCATCTGGCCGGTGGCGGTCAACGCGTCGACCAGCGCGATGTCGAGCTGCGGGATGCGCAGCGAGCCGTCCCGGTGGCCGGCGGACAGGCGCGTCGTGAAGCCGACCTTCAGCGGCAGCGACGCGGTCGTGAACGAGGCGGGCGCGAGCGGCGCCGCCTGGTCGTTGCGCACGAACACGAGCCGGTTGTCGAGGGGCGGGAACAGCGACGAGCTCGACACCACGAAGTCGGCGTCGCCGTCGCGATCCGCGTCGCCGACCACGAGGTCGGTCGCCGCATCGCTGCTCGGCAGCGCGACGAAGCCGGCATCGACCAGCGTGCCGTTGCTGTTCGCGAGCAACCACACGCCGTCGGCTGCGCCGCGACCGAGCGCCGCGACGTCGAGGTCGCCATCGCCGTCGAGGTCGGCGAGCGCCACGCGTTCGACGCGCGCGAACGCCGGGTTGGTGATCGTCTGCGTCCACGAGCCGAGGTCGTGCACGACCGCGACCCCGCCGCGGCTGGTCAGCGAGCCGCGGCACGCGACGACGACTTCCCCGGTGGCAGTTCCGTCGAGGTCGCCGGCCAACGCATGGACTGGCAGCAGCAAGCTGCCGACGCCGAACGACTGCACCGTCGGCGAGCCCGGGCCCGACACGACATCGACCTGGTTGCGGCCAGGGCAGGCGATCACGACGTCCTCGCCGACGCCGAGGCCGAGTTCGCCGAACGCGACCGATACGGCCGCCGAGCCCGGCACCAGCGCCACGGTCCAGGTGGCCTGCAACGTGCAGTCGAAGATCGTGGTGCCGGGATTGGTCAGCACCGTCAGGCGATCGTCCGCCGCGGACAACGCGACGACGTCGCGCCGACCATTGCCGTCGAAGTGCCCGATCGCCACGTCGACGACGTCCTCGGTCGACAAGGCGCTGAACTGCTGCGTCGCGAAGGTCTGGATCGTGTCGTTCGCGCAGTAGGCATAGGTGCGATCCGAGACGCCGCTCGGGCCGAGACCGCCGAACACCACGACCTGCTGGCGCCGTTCGTCGAACCACGTCACGTGGTACGACAGCGCCTCCGGCAGCGTGCTGCGCGGGCTGTACGCCGGGTGGGAGTCCCCGTACATCAGGTTGTCGCTCACGATCGTCGGCACGGACGGCAGCAAGCTGCCGCCAGTCAGCACGAGCAGGTTCGTGACCGGGTTCTCGCAGATCGCCGAACCGGTGCGCGCCGTGATGTTGGCGAAGTAGTTCCAGCCGGCGTTTCCCAAGTAGTAGCCCGTGTCGCCGAGCCGGACCTGCGCTGTATTCAGGCCGCCGACCACCATCACGGCGTTCTGCCGCTGGCTCCAGCACATCGCGTGATGGCGACGAGCCGGGATCGCACCATTGCTGACCAGCGACCACGTCCACCCGTCGTACGCCCACATCTCCGAGTCGGCGACGCTGTTCGTGTGCAACCCGCCGAACAACACGGTGCGCCCAAGGTTGCGGTCGAAGGCCATCGCGGTGCCGTAGCGCGGCGCCGGAGAGGCCTGCGGCGACCGCTGCTGCCAATCCGAGCCGTCGTACTCCCACGTATCGGCGAGGTAGCCAGCGCTGTTGCCGCCGCCGAACATCACGACCCGGCCCCGCCCCGGATCGTAGGCCATGCCGTGCCCGAGCCGTGCAGGCGGCACGTTGGCGGTGGTCCGTTGCGCCCACTGCCGGCCGTCGAACTCCCAGGTGTCGGCGAGTGGCGTGTTGCTGCCATCCACGCCGCCGAACAGCACGGCGACCTTGCGCACCGTGTCGTAGGCGACCGCCGCGACCTGTCGACCGCCCGGCCCAGGCCCCGCCACCTGCCGCCAGCCCTCCTGATCCTGCGCCACCGCCGCAACGGCACCGAGCAGCGCCACCACCGCACACGAGAACATCGAGAACGCGTTCATGACTTGGGACTCCTCGTGGATCAGTTGCCGAGCTGCGTGCGCAGGCCGTTGGAGAACGTGGCGAAGGACTC
>CAMAUH010000454.1 GCA_945861365.1 Candidatus Kuenenia stuttgartensis | reverse complement strand
ACCGCATCTGCGGCGTGCCCTCGTCGACCGCCGGCCAGCCGGGCCACTGCGCGATCGTGATGATGGAACAGGACCGCAAGACGGGCCAGTTCCGCTGCAAGGGCGGCCAGTACGCGAGTGGCGGCGACGAGGTCACGACGGTGCACGCCGGCTGGAACTACGACGACGTCGGTGGCCGGAAGGGCATGGTCTTCCACCAGGCGATCGCATGGGGCGTCAACCACTCGTTCCCGGCCTTGCTGGACACGCTGGTGCTGCGGCGCGTGTTCGACGCGCTGCCGGCGGAGCAGCGGGCGCGCGACGGTGTCGTGTTCGCTACCGCCGCGCTGGCGCGCAATCCGTTCGCGCTCGCGGTGCTCGATGGCGTCATCGCCGCCGCGACCGACGCCGACACGCTGCTGCAGATGGTCGACGCGTTCGAACGGCACGGTGCACCCGCGCTCGACGCGAAGGAACACGCGCTCTACCGGACCACGGTGCGCGACCTCGCGCACGCGCGCATCGGCGCGCTGCCCGCCCCCGCGGACCAGTCGGCCAACGGCAAGCTGCTCGACGAACTCGAACGCCAGGGCTGCACGGACAGCAAGCTGCTCGCGCGCTGCTGGCGCGCAATCGACGGCGAAGCCGGCTTCACGCAGCGCTGCAAGGCCGAGGTCGAGCGCTACCTCGCGTCGCCGGGCCGCAGCAAGGAACGCCGCATCGGCCGCGAAGTCGCGCGGCGGCTGCAGGCGCTCGGCGCCACCGTGAAGGGCAAGGCAGCGAAGGCGGCGTGGGCCAACGAGCTGCTGCCGCTGTTCGAGGGCAAGGAGACGCTGGTGTTCCGTGGCAAGGCGGTCGTCGATCCGGTGGTCGCCGAGCTGTGCAAGCTGGCTGGGCGCGAGCTGCCGAAGGTGGACGCGGCGAAGTAGCGCGCGCGGCTCGTCAGAGGGATTGCAGCAGCTCGCCGAACGCCGACGCGCAGCGGCGGACAAGCTCCGCTCACCGCGAAGCCAGGATCTCGGCGAGGTGCAGCACGCGCACCGACGAACCCAGCCGCTGCAGCCGCCCGCGGATCTGCATCAGGCACGAACTGTCGACGGCACTGAGCACATCGACCCGCTGCCCATCGACGCCGCGCAGCCGGTGTTCGAGCATCGCCGTCGACAGCTCGGGGAACTTCACCGCGAACGTGCCGCCGAAGCCGCAGCACGTCTCGCCGGTCTGCAGCTCGACCAGTTCCAGCCCCTTCACCTTCGCCAGCAGCGCGCGCGGTTCGGCGTGCAGGCCGAGTTCGCGCAGGCCGTGGCAGGCGTCGTGCCACGCGACGCGCGCGCGCATCGACGCGCCGAGCTCGGTGACGCGCAGTTCGCGCACCAGGAACGCCGACAGCTCGAACGTCTTGTGCGCAACCGCTTCGGCGCGCGCCTTCCATTCCGGCTCGTCGGGGAACAACTGCGGGTAGCGATGCACCATCGCCGTGCACGAGCCCGACGGGGCCACGATCGCGTCGGCGCGTTCGAACACCTCGACGAAGTGCCGCGCGACCTTGCGCGCTTCGCTCTGGAAGCCGGAGTTGAACGCGGGCTGCCCGCAGCACGTCTGCGCCGGGTCGAACGTGACCGCGCAGCCAGCGCGTTCCAGCACCGCAGCGGTCGCGTGCACGACCTCGGGCCACAGCTGGTCGCCGAGGCAGGTGGCGAAGAGGGCGACACGGCGCGTCATGCGAGCACCGCCACGCCCTTCACGTAGTCCGCGTTCGCGTGTGCGCCCGCGAACGCGCGCGGCACCTCGTGCAGGCCCCGGTAGCGATGCGTCAGCAGCCGTTCGACCTGCACCGAGCCGTCCGCGAGCAGCGCCAGCGCGCGGCGGTAGACGCTTGGCCGGCCGTCGGCATCGAAGCCGCCGCTGGCGCCGACCGACGTGATCAGTGTGAGTTCTCGCCACTGCAGCGGATTCAGCAGCGACAGGCCCGCATCGCCGTGACCGACGCCATACAGAAGCACTGTCGCCTGCTTGCGCAGCAGCCGCGGGATCAGCGCGAACACGTGGCCGGCCCCGCTCGCTTCGACCAGGTACTCACTCCCCCGGCCACCACTCACCTGCATGACGGCAGCGAACAGTTCGCTCGGCGGCACCGCGGTCGCACCGAGCGCCTGCGCCAGCGCGCGCTTCTCGGCACTCGGATCGCACACGACGATCGCGCCCGCGAACGCCAGCACGCTGCGCAGCACCTGCACGAACAGCAGCCCCGCCGGCCCTGCCCCGAGCACCACCGCGGTGCGCACGCGCGGCCCGCTGCCGGCGAACGCGTAGCGCGTATGCGCGCGCTCGCCCATGTCGACGCAGTGCAGCACGCACGCCAGCGGCTCGGTCATCGCCGCGGTCGCGAACGGCACGTCGCCGGCGATCGGCAGCACGTTCACCGCCGGCACCACGAGCTCGTCGGCGAAGCCGCCGGGCAGGCCGGTGATGCCGTGTTCGGTGTAGTGCTCGCACTGGTGGCTGTGGCCCGACGCGCAGTACTCGCACGGCGGCTCGCGCCGTTCGCTGCGGCAATTGCGGCCCTGGTCGACGACGACGCGCGCGCCGCGCTCGACGTCGCGCACCGCCTTGCCGACCTCGACGACGGTGCCGGTGATCTCGTGGCCGAGGATCTGCGGCGACTGCTCGAACGGGATCGCGCGGCCCTGCGCGTCGAAGTGGAAGTTGGACTCGCCCGACCAGATGTGGAAGTCGGTGCCGCAGACGCCGACCGCGGCAGGAGCGATGCGCACGTCGTGCGGGCCGAGGGCCGGCGAGGCGACGTCGAGCAGTTCGAGGCGGCGTGGGGCCGTGAGAGCGAGCGCTCGCATCCGCGCATGCTGCCGGCAGCGCGCCGCTGCGTCCACGCGCAGGGTCGGCTAGGTTGCGGCCGCATGACGACGATCCGTCTCGACGAGAGCACCGCAGGCCTGGCGGGCTTCCCGGCCGGGTTCACGGTGCTCGGGCGCGACGACCTCGGCGACGTGCTCGCCAGCGACGGCAAGGGCAAGGTCTGGCGGTTCCCACATGGCAACGGCGACTGGAACACGCGCAGCGTGGCGTTCGCGTCCCGCGCACAGCTCGACGCCTACGTGGCGTTCCAGCACTGGTTCGCGACCGAGGACGCGACCGCCGACCTGGCGACGCTGCAGGCGAAGCAGCAGGCGCTGCGCGCGTTCCGCACGAGCCAGCCGCGCGCGCCCTACACCAAGGACGCGGTCGAAGGCGCCCTCGAGTCGCTGCGTGACGAGATCGCGGATCGCCGCTTCCAGGCCTCGGCCAAGGGCAACTCGATCGCGGCGCGGCAGGAACTGGGCTCTCGCTGCGAGCAGGCATTGCGTGACGCCGGCGCGGGTGGCGCCTGGATGGTGCGTGCGCACGTGAGCAACCGCCGCGCGCTGGTCGTGATGGGCGACTTCGCGGCGCCGTGGACGGAAGCGCAGGTGCGCGCGCTGCTGCAGCCACTGCTCGGCAAACGCCTCGAGCTGGTGTGCGTCCAGCGGCCTGACTCGTAGCGACTGCTATATCGGTCATTATTTGCCTTTCTGTCGGCTATAGCCGATACTCAGTGCATGGCTGGCAAGACCCTGCCGATCCCCGCGGTGCGCGCGCTGCAGAAGCTCGGGCGCGACCTGGCCCTCGCGCGCCGCAAGCGGCGGCTGTCGACGGCCGACATGGCCGCCCGCCTGTTCGTCAGCCGCGACACCCTGTGGCGCCTCGAACGCGGGGACCCGACCGTGGCGATCGGCACGCTCGCGACGGCTGCATTCCT
>CAMAUH010000453.1 GCA_945861365.1 Candidatus Kuenenia stuttgartensis | reverse complement strand
ACCAGCAGCGTGCCGTAGCGCGGCGGCAACGAGCCGAGCGACTGCAGCATGATGTCGGCATCGCGCGCGCTGAGCGCCCTCGCCAGGATCGCGGCAGGGCGATGCGTCAGGAAGCGCACGCGCGCGCCGCGGTCGTGGTCGCGCGCGGTCGTGTTCAACAGGCCGCGGCCATTGCTCGCGACGGTGAACACGCCATCGGCGTGACCCTGGAAGGCGAGGATCTCGCTGTCGATCATCACGAGGCCCCCGACCAGCGGAAACGCCGCGCTGAGGTCGTTGGTCACGCCATACCCGCCCGACGGCGAGTCGACGTGGTAACGATTCACCGTGAAGTTCTGCGCGCTCGCCGCCATCTGCTGGTCCAGCAACAGATCGGTCGTGAAGTGCTGCGTGACCTCCACTTCGTCGACGTAGCCGGCCATCGAGTTCTGGTTGCCGTAGCCGCCGCCGACCATCGGCGTCTGGCAGTACGCAGACGGCAGTTCGCCGCTCGGGAACTTGACGAGCCGGTCGTACCGCCGCGGTTCGAAGGCCTGGGTGCCGGGTTGCGGGCCGATCATCGGTTGGCCCACACCTTCGGTGAACGCGACCAGCTGGAACGGCCACGGCCCCAGCCGTTCGGCCGGCTGGCCTTGCTGCGGCAGGTTGTCCGCCTCGAACCGGCGGGCAGCCCAGCTGACCGAGTGCCACTCGACGGCGGGCCGCTGGCTGCCACTCGCCCGCGAACCGGCGACCAGCGCCACGCGGTCGTGCCGACCCACCCGACCGTTGTAGGCGCCCAGATTGCCGTACTGCAGCTGCAGGCGGTGGCACTGCGTCACCACCGCGTTGCTCTGCGGATGCGACGACGTCGCGAACATGCGCGCGTTGCTGTTGCCGCCGTCGATGTAGAAGTCGAGCATCATGTCGCCGCGGAACCGCAGCGCGCGACGCGACCAGTGGATCTGCGGGAACGTGCTCTCGAGCTGCGGGATGTAGCCGATGTAGCCCGCGGTGGCGGTGATGGTGCCCCACGGCGGCGTCGCCGTGCCGGCCGGCGTGGTGTTCGGCCCGAGCGGCCCGATGGTGACACTCTCGGTCGTGCGCGTGCGGGTCAGCTCGAAGAACAGCGAGCCCCACGCTGCGCGGTTGCCACGCGTCAGGTAGCGGCCTTCGAGGATGGTGTCGTAGCGCACCCACTCGGTCTCGTTCGGCGAGCCCTGCGTGTAGAGCTGCACCCACTCACTGAGGCCGGTCGTCTGCGGGTTCCACAGCGACGACGTGCTCTGCACCGCCAGCGAGATCGGCACCACCCACAGGATGTTGCCGGGGATGTGGTCCCACAGGATCTGCGAGTTGGTGGGGTCCCACGGCCAGTCGACCCAGTCGGTGACGAAGTTGCGCGCGGTGCCGTCGAACAGGCTGTTGTTCAGCTGCGTGTTCTGGCCGGGGATCGTCTGTGCGCGCTGCACGCCGTTCAGCCGGTTCCCCTGCCGGCTGCCGTATTTGATGATCTCGATGCCGCCGGTGAACGTGCTCGGCGACGTGGCGCCACCGACCTGGACCTGGCCTTGGATGTTCAGCGAACGCTGCATCAGCAGCGCGTAACCGCCCGACGTCGAGAACGCGTCGCTGATGGCCTGCTGCGCAGCCTGCGGCGGCTGCGTGCGGCCGGTCGGCACCGGGTCGGCGAGCTCGAGGTTGCCGGTCCAGGTCTGGTCGAGGCCGGTGCCGACCGGCAGGCCCTGGCCGTTCGGCAACGTCAGCGTGATCGGCCGCGCGTTGCTGCTGAGGAAGCCGCGCGCGACCGCGAACTGGCCGACCGCACCATCGAGCGACGTCGAGCCGAGCATCATCGGCGAGCTCTCGCTGAGCAGCGCCGAGTAGCCGTACAGCTCGACCAAGGCACCGCGCGGATGCGCCGGGAAGAAGTCGAGGTTGACGCCCTGCAGCGACGGGTCGCTGATGTTGACCCTCGGGTTGCCGTTCTGGTCGACGGGCAGATTCGGCCGCATCTCGCGGCCCGACATGCGCGCGCCGCGGCCGCCGAGCGAGTCGTTGTAGCGGCAGCGGAACGAGTTGCCGTTGACCTGCGAGTACTCGAACAGCTCGAGGCCGATGCGCAGCACGCCGACCGGCGGGAAGCCTTCGGTGCTCTCGACGTTGATGTCGAGGTAGCGGTCGTTGCCCGATGCGTTCGGCGCCGTGGTGTTGTTGGCCAGCGTCGGGTCGAACAGCGAAAGCGGCCCGGTCAGGTAGGTGACGTGATTGGGCTTGCCGCGCGCGACGCCGTCGATGGCGACGGAAAGGTCGGCGGGCCGACCGCTGTAGGCGGACATCGCCACGTGCAGCGGCGTGTTGCCCGGCAGCGCCAGGTCACCGACCGGCATCGACCACTGGCTCGCGGTGCGTTGCACGCCGGCCGGCGAGCCGGACGGATTCGGATCGAGGCCGGCTTCGTCGAGCACCTCGAACACCAGGTTGCCGTCGCGCACCTGCAGCGACAGGCGATTGCGGTTCTGGTTGCCGTCGCTGTGGTCGAACAGCGTCGACACGCCGAGCGCTTGCGGCTCGAACCAGCTGCTGACCGCGAAGCGCCCCATGAAGCTGTCGCCGTTCGAGAACGGGAAGCTGATGCGGCCCTGCTGGCCTTGGCCCTGCGTCGGCGTCGATGCACCGGCCGGGGCATTGCCCGGCTGGCCGTTGCCGGAGCCGACCGTCGTCGGGCCGGTGTTCTGCATCGCGAACGGCCCGGCCTTGGTCACGTCGTGGCCGCGGTAGTCCGTCGTCTGCGCGAACGATTCGTAAGGGTGCAGGTACTGCACGCGCGGCCACGCCCCGGGCGGCACCATCGCCGTCGCTGGCGTGATGCCGGAATCGGCGTCGTCGGTGATCGGGAAGCGCGGCGCACCGAGGCCGAGCGCCGGATACGCCACGGCCGCCAGGTGCGGGAACCAGCGCGGGGCCGGGTCGTTGCCGAGATCGCCGCGCACCAGAGCACCGAGGTTGACCGGCGTCGTGACCCAGAACGGCGCGCGCCGATCGAGCTGGAACGCGTCTTCGAAGCGTTCCTGCGTCGCCCAGCGCTGTTCGACCAGGAAGCCGGGCACCGCCGCAGCGATGCCGGTGCGTTCATGCCGCGCGACGACGCCCGTCGCCACGGTGCTGCGCGAGCGGCTGGCAGCGGCGCGGTAGCGCACCCACGGCCCGGAGTGGAAGCAGATCGGCGACGTGCCCATCTCGAGCACCGAGTCGCGGCCGGTCTGCAGGTTGCGGTACTGGTAGAGCCACAGGTTGCGCTCGGCGTCCCCGCTGGCGCCTTCGAGCGCCGGCAGGATCGCGCGCTGCACGAAGTCCTGCCAACCGGTGAACGGCCCGTGCTGCGGCCCGTCGCCGGGCGTGCGCAACGCGACCAGCTGCTCGGCGAATTCACGGGCGCGGCTGGTCGAGAACACCGGCGGCGTCGCGCGGCGACGGCCCTGCGGATCGAGTGCACGCACGTCGCTGCTCTGCCGCACTTCGGCGCAGACCGCGACCAACACCTCGGCCGGCGCGGTGTTGACGTTGACCGGTGCCGGGATCAGCGGCTCGACCGTGGTGTCGCTGGCCGGGAAGGCCAAGCCGACGTTCTCCAGCAACTGCAGGTTGAACACCGACGGCAGGGACAGCATGGGCACGCCGTTCTGCGTCGCCGTCGCGACGACCAGGGCGTACTCGACGTCGCCGTTGCGCAGATTGCGCAGGCGCACGGTGCTGCCGGGGCCGATGTGCAGCGCCGACTTGACGACCAGCATGT
>CAMAUH010000452.1 GCA_945861365.1 Candidatus Kuenenia stuttgartensis | reverse complement strand
CCACTGCGCGAGGGCGCCACCCGACAGTTCGCCGAGGTCGACGTCGCCGACCTGCACGAGCCCGCTGTCGGCCTGGTCGAGTCCGCCGACCAGGTTCAGCAGCGTGGTCTTGCCGGAGCCCGACGGACCCATCAGCGCGTAGAACGTCGCGCCATCCATCGTCAGGTCGAGTTCGTCGAGCACGCGCAGCGTCTGGCCGCCGCGTTGGTAGGCCTTGGTGACGGCGCGGAGCGTGATGGCGGTCGGCATGGTGGTGGAGTCCTTCACTGGTCGGCGATGCGGATGCGGTCGCCGTCCTGCAGCGAAGCCGGCGGGTCGAGCACGAGGCGCTGGTCGCGCACGAGGCCAGCGGCGATCGCGGCGCGGCCGTTCTTGCGTTCGCCGATGGTGACCGGCGTGAAGCGCACGACGTCGCGCTCGACGACGAACACGCCGAGCTTGCCGTCGATCGGTACGAGCACCGGCTCGGGCACGAAGATCTGTTTCGGCGCCGCGGCGTCGGGGGTCGGGGCTTCGGCGTCGGCGGCGCGGAACACGATGCGCACGCCCATCTCGGGCCGCAGCCGTTCGTCGATGCGCGCCAGCTTGATGCGCACCTCGACGGTCGCCTTCTGCCGGTCGGCGGTGGGCCAGATGCGATCGACGGTGCCGGCCAGGCGATCGTCGGGGAACGCGTCGAGGAACACGTCGACGGGCGCCCCGAGCCGCACCGACGCCAGTGTCGTCTCCGGCACGTTGGCCTGCACCTCGAGCGACGCGAAGTCGACCATCGTGCACACGGCGCCGCGCGCGTTGTTGCCGCCTTGCACGTTGGGCGAGACCACTTCGCCGACCTCGGCGTCCTTCAGCACCACGATGCCGTCGAACGGCGCCCGCACGTCGGTCTTGTCGAGCGTCGCCTGCGCCAGGTTGCGCGCGGCGGTCGCGGTCAGCAGTTGTGCCTCGGCGATGCCGACGTCCGCGGTCGCGACCGCTTCGCGCGCGCGGGCGGTGGCGGCGGCGGTGGTGCTGGTGGCGACGTTGGCCGTCTGCACGGCGGCGCGGGCTTTCTGCGCGTCGAGCTCGCTGCGGGTGCGGTCGACATCGCGTGGCGCGCCGATGCCACCCTCCTGCAGTTCGCTGGCTCGCCGATGCTCGAGTTCGACCCAGCGCAGCAGCGCGGTGCCTTCCTGCTGCTGGGCCTGCGCGGCGCCGAGCGCCTTGTCGGCCTGGGCGACATCGGCGGCGGCGGCGAGCGCGTTGGCGCGCGCGCGCTGCACCTGCGCGCCGGCGGTGCCGAGCTCCGCCTCGGCGCGGGCCAGCGAGGCCCGGAACTCGGCGGAGAACAGGCGCGCGACGACGTCGCCGCGTTTGACCACCGAGCCCTCGCGCACGTTCAGTTCGACGATGCGGCCGGGCACGTCGGACGACAGCGCGGCGCGGCGGGCGGCGACCAGGTAGCCGTTCGCCGCGGTGCCACGCACGCTCGCCGCGGCGGCCGGGGCGGCTTCGGTGGTGACGCAGGTCCGCACCGTCGGCAACCGCAGGCGGTCGACGAAGTCGCTCAGCGGGCGCGCGAACACCCAGGCCAGCAGCAGCAAGCCGCCGAGCCCGATGAGGCGCATGGGCCAAGGGCTGCCCCGGCGGCGCTTGGTAGCGGCGGCGGCGGGGGAACGTTCGATCTTCAGGCTCTGCAGGTCCACGCGGGGCGAGTCGGGACTTTGGGAAAAGGAGGCGAGACGATACTCGCAGTGCGCTCGATTTGCCGCGGTCGCTGCGTATGGTTGCTCGCCTGATGGTGGTGCCCGTGGTGAGACGCGTACTGGTGCCGGTCGAACTCGCTGAAGCGCGCGAGATGGACATCGGCTACGCGATCGGCCTCGCGGCGCAGTTGCGCGCCGAGTTGCTGTTGCTCGCGGTCGTCGACACACCTGCCACGGTCGCCCTGATCGGGCGGCACAAGGCGATGGCCCGCGGCACCGCCGACTTCGACAAGGCGCTGCAGCAGGAAGTGCAGGGCATGCTGCAGCAGCTGGTCGACAAGGCCGCCGCCGCTGGCGTGCAGGCGCTGGGCCACCTGACCTTCAGCGAGGAGGTCGAGGAACAGATCCTCAAGGAGGCCCTGGTGCAGCGAGTCGACCTCATCCTGGTGCGGTCCCGTGGCCGATCCGGGTTCATGAAGTCGTTGTTCGGCAGCACCGCGGGCGAGATCCTGAAGGCCGCACCGTGCCCGGTGCTGGTGGCGCGCGCTTGAGGTCCTCGCCGCGATCTGCCGGCGGTGGGCACGCCGGCAAGGGTGGTCGTTCCGGTGGACGCACGGCCGCGCAGGTGGGCCGCAATGCCGGCGCTGCGGTCGGGGCCGATGGCTTCCACGTGGTCGCGGCCAGCGAGCTGCGCTGGCAGTGTCCGCCGATCAAGCCTTCCGGCAAGCCGCCGACGGCCGCGTTCCTGCTCGGCCAGGATCGGCCGATGGCGGCGATCCGCACCGGGCTGTCGATCCACGCCCAGGGCTACAACCTGTTCGTGTCGGGCCTGCTCGGTTCCGGCCGCATGGCGGTCGTCGAACTGCTGCTGCGCGACATCCAGCCGCATTGCCGCCGCACGCCGGACCGCGTGTTCGTGCACAACTTCCGCGAGAGCAACCGGCCGCTGCTGGTGTCGCTGCCGGCCGGCAAGGCGGCGCAGTTCCGCGACGAACTGCTCGAGCTCGGTCGCGCGTTGCACGGTGCGCTGATCGCCGCGCTGCGTTCGCGTCCGCACCGCATGTCGCGCCGCGTGGTCGCCCGCGCCAGCGGCGGCCGCGAACGGCGCATCATGGATGCCCTGCAGCGCCAGGCGCAGAAGCAAGGCTGTGCGCTGGTGCGCTTCCAGGCGCAGAGCGGGGCTTCGACCGCCGACATCTACCCGATCGTCGAGGGCGAGCCGATCACGCTCGATGCCCTGTCGGCGCTGGTGATCGAAGGCAAGGTCGGCGAGGAGGAGCGCACGCGCTTGTTGCGCCGTCGCGAGCAGTTGCTGGAGCGGCTCGACGAGGTCAACGACCGCATGCGCGAGGAACAGGCGCGCATCGACGGTGAGCTGCGCACGATGGATCGCCAGCTGGCGTGGAAGGTGCTGCAGGCGCACAGCAAGGCCTTCCAGAAGCGCTGGCCGCAGCCGGAGATCGCCGATTGGCTCGACGCCGCCGACGAGTGGGTCGAGCAGCACCTGAACCAGTTCGTCGGTGTCGAAGGCGACGGCGACGACGAGAGCAAGCCGACGCAGGTGCCGCCGCCAGCCGCCACCGCGCCGCGGTTGCAGGAGTTCGCGGCGAAGATCGTCAAGACGTCGTTCCAGGACAGCTGCCCGGTCGTCATCGAGTCGAATCCGACCTGGAGCAACCTGTTCGGCACGCTGGGCACGCCGACCGACGGTACGGCGCCCGGGCCACAGCAGGTCAATCCCGGTTCGCTGCTGCGCGCCGAAGGCGGCTACCTGGTGCTGCGTTGCCTCGACGTGCTGCGCGAGGCCGGCGTCTGGCAGCAACTCAAGCGCACGCTGCAGACGGGCAAGCTCGAGATCCGCGAGTTCGATCCGGGCAACGGCACGCAGAGCGGCGCGCTGCAGCCCGAAGCGATCCCGATCGACCTGAAGGTCGTGCTGATCGGCGAGCCGGGCGTCTACGAGCAGCTCGCCGCCGAGGACGTGCAGTTCCCGCAGATCTTCAAGATCCACGCCGAGTTCGATGGCTCGATCCCGGTCGACGCGGTCAACCTGACGCGCTACGCGGACTACCTGCAGTGGCTCGTCGACACCGAGAAGC
>CAMAUH010000451.1 GCA_945861365.1 Candidatus Kuenenia stuttgartensis | reverse complement strand
GGGCTTGCCGCCGATCTGCGCCTTCCACGCCGCCAGCACGTTGCCCTCGAGGGTCTTCGCGCGGCCGTCCCAGTACAGGCGGTCGAGGTAGCCGACGTTGCACATCGTCGGCGAGTTGCGCGTGTTCAGCGCGCCGTCGTCCTTCGGCGACTTGGCGCGGCCGTCGGTGAATGCCTTGTCGGGCAGGTGGCAGCTCGAGCACGAGGTCTTGCCGGTGCCGGACAGGCGCGTGTCGAAGAACAACTGCTTGCCGAGTTCGAACTTGGCGAGCGTCAGTTCGTTGTCGGCGGCGGTGATGAGGGTCGCGGCTTCGAGGCCCTGCGGGGCCTTGAGCGGATCCTGCATCGCCTGCACCTGCTTCTGGGTGCACGCGGCGAACAGGGCGAGAACTGGCAACGACAGCGGCAGCATGCGCATTGGGGTGGGCTCCGGGTTTCGGGAGCGGGATCAAAGCCCGCCCCTGCACCCGGCACCAGTGTGCGATTTCCCGCAGCGCGTGCCGTTCGTGTCGCGGCTCAGCGCAGGCGGCGCAGCTGGCGCAGCAACTTCAGGTAGCGCGGGTCGTGCGTCATCTGCCAGGCGAGCTGCGCGTCGACCATCAGGTCCTGTTGCGGGCCGAGGCCGCCGCGGGCGGCGCCGACCACGGGGTCGAAGAACGGTTGTGCCGCCGGCGCAGCACCCCGCGTCTGGGCCTCGACGACCTCGGCGCGGGTGCGGCGAGTCGCCGCCTCGAGCACCTGGATGCCGCGGGCCTTGCGCGCCGCGGTCTGCTCCTGCTCGCGTTCGCGGTTGGCGGACACCTGCTTGTCGGCGAGTTCCTTCTCCGCATTGACGAGCGCCTCGAGGGTCAGGCCATCCTTCTCGACCTTGAAGACGATCTTCTTCGGCAACAGCATCTCGCCGCCGACGACGCGGATGTGGTAGGCGTCGGCATCCTCGGCGACCAGCACGCCGTCGATGACATTGGGAGAACTGCCGGCGGCGGCGTTCTTCTCGGCCGCAGGATCACTGAGCCAGTACTTGTCGGCCTTCGCGGGGAGTGCGAACAGCAGGGCGCACACGGACAGGGTGAGGAAGCGCATGCCGAAGGGTAGCACGGCTTTCGCGGTCATGCCGGCCGCCGGAATCGCCGCGTGACGTTCGCCCAGCAGCCGGTGACACTGCGCGTCCCCATGCGCGCCCTCCTCGCGGTGTCGTTGTTCGCCGGTCTTGTCGCTGCCCAGACGCCGGTGGCGGAGCCTCTGTTCGACGGCAAGTCGCTGGCCGGCTGGAAGGGCGACCCGGCGATCTGGCGGGTCGAGGACGGCTGCATCGTCGGCTCGTCGGTCGGGCAGAACCTGCAGCGCAACACGTTCCTGGTGCTCGATGGCAAGGAGCCGGCGAACTTCGAGTTCACGGTGCAGGTGCGCCTCGAAGGCGACAACAACAGCGGCGTGCAGTACCGCAGCCGCGTGCTGCCGGGCGATGGCTTCCGCGTCGGTGGCTACCAGTGCGACCTGCACGGCGCCCCGAACTACACGGCGATGCTGTACGACGAGCAGGGCGCTGGCATCGTCGCCGAGCGCGGCCAGTTCGTGCGCTGGCGCGACGACGGCCACCGTTCGCTCGGCGCGATGGTCCGCGTCGAGCCGGTCGACCTGGGCCAATGGCACACGCTGCGCATCGTCGCGTGCGGCGACCTGGTGTGGCACGAACTCGATGGCCAGGCCTGCACGGCGGTGAAGGACGAACGCACGGCGGCGCCGAAGCAGGGCGTGCTGGCGCTGCAGGTGCACGGCGGCGCGCCGATGACGATCCGCTGCAAGCAGCCGGTGCTGCGCACGTGGACCGACCTCGCCGCGATGCGCGCGCAGTGCCCGCCGCCGCCGGTGTGCGCAGCCCTGCTGCGCGCCGAGGCCGCGAAGGCAGCCCAGCAGCCGACCGGGCCGGTGCCGCAGTGGCTGTGGGACGCCGAGGCCGGCCAGGACGAGGAACTGTTCTTCCGCCGCACGTTCGAACTCGCCGGCGTGCCGAAGGACGCCCAGCTGGTCGTCGCCTGCGACAACCACTGCCGCATCTACGTCAACGGCACCAAGGTCGGCGAGGGCGACGATTGGGCTGCGCCGGTGCGCGTCGACGTGACGAAGTCGCTGCAGGCCGGTGCGAACGTGCTGGCGGTGCACGGCTGGAACGAAGGTGGCCCGGCGGCGCTGGCGGCGCGGTTGTCGTGGTCGTTGGACGGCAAGGCTGCGGAGTTCGTCAGCGACGCGAGCTGGCGGTGCAGCGACGACGATGCCGATGGCTGGAACACGGCCGGCTTCGACGGCAAGGCCTGGCAGCCGGTGAAGGTGCTCGCGGCCCTCGGTGACAAGAAGGCGCCGTGGTCGAGCGCGCACGGCAGCGAGGCGTTCGGGGCCGCGGGCGATCCGTTCGCGCCGCAGATCGCGCTGGTCGACACGAAGGTCGCGTTCGCCGAGCGCGGGCGGGTGGGCAAGGCGCCGGAGGTGCTGAAGCTGTTCGACGTGCCGAAGGCGCTCGGCTCGTGGGTGTCGTTGGCGTTGGACCCGCAGGGTCGCGTCTACGCCGGCGCGCAGGGCGGCGGGCTGTATCGCGTCACGCCGGCGCGGTCGCTCGGCGAGCCGACCACGGTCGAGAAGGTGGCGGTGACGCTCGATGGCGCGCACGGCCTGTTGTGGTGGAAGGACTCGCTGTACGCGGTCGTCAACGAGCGGAACGCCGGGCTCTATCGCCTGACGGACACCAACGGCGACGACGCGCTCGATCGCGTCGAGCTGCTGCAGAAGCTCGAAGGCAACGGCGAACACGGCCCGCACTCGGTGATCGAAGCACCGGATGGTGAACACCTGCTGGTCGTCGCCGGCAACCAGACCAAGCTGCCGCAGCTGGCCAGGAGCCGCGTGCCGCAGAACTGGGCCGAGGATCGCGTGCTGCCGCGCCTCGACGAACCGCACCGCTACACCGAAGGCATCTCGCCGCCCGGCGGCTGGGTGTGCCAGTGTGATGCCGACGGCAAGGACTGGGAGCTGATCTGCTGCGGCTTCCGCAACCCGTACGACATCGCGATCGTCGATGGCCGCGTCATCGCCTACGACTCCGACATGGAGTGGGACATGGGCCTGCCGTGGTACCGGCCGACCCGTCTGCTCGCGGTGGAGAGCGGCGTCGACTACGGCTGGCGCATCGGCAGCGCGAAGTGGCCCGCGGACTATCCGGACGCGCCGCCGGCCGTGAAGGACATCGGGCCGGGTTCGCCGACCGGCGTGCACGCGGTGTTCGACTTGTATGCAGATGCGCAGCATCTGTTGGCGCTCGACTGGACGTTCGGCGTCGCCTACCTCGATGGCGAGCGCTTCCTCAGCGGCGTGCCGCTGCCGTTGACCGACGTCGCGGTCGGCGTGGACGTCACCTACCTGGCCACCGGCGGCCGCGGCCTGCCGTCGTCGCTGCTGCTGGTGCGGTTCGGCCACAACATGCAGCCGCCGCCTTTCCTGGGGCGCGCACCCAAGGTGCTGCCGTTCTCGCCGCCGTGGGAGCCGCAGGAGGCGCGCACGCCCGTGGCGATCCTCGACACCGTGGCCGACCCTGCCGCGCCGATCCCGGCCGCCTTCGCGCGCATCGCGCTCGAACGCTTGCCGGTGGCGCAGTACCGCAGCGAAGCGCTCGCGGTCGATGGGAACCGGCCGACGCGTTCGCTGACCGGCCTGCACGCGCTGACGCGCCACGGTGCTGCGGCCGACCTGCAGCCGGTGCTCGATGCCCTCGGCAAACTGCCGTTCGGGCCGCTCGCGCATGC
>CAMAUH010000450.1 GCA_945861365.1 Candidatus Kuenenia stuttgartensis | reverse complement strand
GACGCTCGGCCAACGCCTGCTGTCGGTGCGCGAACTGGTCCTCACCTCACTCGCGGCGACCCGCACGCTGTGGCTCGCGTTCGGCATCCTGTTCCTCGCCTGGAGCCTCGGCCACCTGTGCCAGGACCTCGGCACGGCCGGCTTCCTGTGCGCTTCGGTGCGCGGCGCCATGCACGCGATCTGGCTGCCGGTGCTGCTGTTCCTGATCGCCGGCGCCATCGCGTTCGCCACCGGCACCAGCTTCGGCACGATGGCGATCCTGCTGCCGAACGTCGTCGTGCTGGCGCACCAGCTCGGCACCGACGCGGCGTTCACCGGCAGCGCTGCGGCTGGCGGCCCAGCCCTGTTGCTGCTGTGCCTCGGCGCCGTGCTCGAAGGCGCCATCTTCGGCGACCACTGCTCGCCGATCAGCGACACCACCGTGCTCAGCTCGCTCGGCTCCCAGTGCGACCTGCTCGAACACGTGCGCACGCAGCTGCCGTACGCGTTGCTCGGGTTCGCCACCGCGGCGTTGTGCGGCTACGTGCCGCTGGTGCTGCTCGGACCGCACATGTGGCCGTGGTGCCTGCTCGGCGGCGTGGTGGCGATCGCCGGGTTCCTGCGGCTGTTCGGCCGCGACGCGGCCGCGCCCTGATCAGGGCAGTAGCTCGGCCAAGCGCGCAAGTCGCGCGGCATCGGCCCCGCCGCTGCGGCGAGCCAGCGCCAACCACAAGCGCGCCAACAGGACTTCGTCGCGCTGCAACGCCGCGAACCCCATCTCGACCGCCTCGCTGGCCGACGGTGCGATCGGCTCGCACGCCACCACGTCGACGGTCGGGAACGTCACGCCGCGCGCATTCGGCAAGCGCACGGTGACCACGTCCGACCGGCCGTCGACGACGCGGCCCTCGACCACGACGCCATCGCGCAGGCAACGCACCGCGCGACCGCGCGGCAAGGGCCGCGGGATCGGCAACGTCGCATCCTCACGGCGGCGATCGCGTCCGATGCCCACCTCGAGTCCCGCCAGCAGCAGCGCCTGCTGCACGCCATCGCGCAACAGCAGCGCGTCCTGCGCCAACAACGTCGCCAGTTCCCGATGCGCCAGCAGCAACTGGCCCTGCACGAGGCGCTGCGCCAGTTCGCCGCACACGGCTCCCAGCTCGCGCTGCAGATCCGCCGCGATCGGCAGCAACACTGCCTGCTGTGCGGCATCCAGCGGCAGCGTGCGCAGGTGCTGCAGCGAAGCCAGCGCGCTGCCGAACTGCCGCTCCCCGGTCGCCTGCGTGACCAGCGACAGCATGCTGGCGAAGCGGTCCGCGTCGATCGCCGGCACCGCGACCGCCGCCGGCACGGCCGGCAACTTGGGCTCGACGAGCGGCACGGCGGCGCTCGCGGCCGCCAACGCCTCGCCCGCGTCGACCTCGGCGGACCGCGCGCCCCCTTCCGGAACCGCAGCGGCACCGGCTGCGGCCGCGTCCGCCGCGGCGGTGGGCGCCTCGACCGGCAGGGTCGAACGCGACTCGGGATCCGCAGCCGTGCCCCCACTGCCGATCCAACCGAGTCCACGGCCGATCAGCCACGCCAGCAGCAGCACGAACACCACCGTGCGCACCCGCGGCCGCCTGCTTCGCTTCGTCGACGGAGCCTCCGCCATGCAGCCATTGTCGCCCGAACGGGCCCCGCTACTGCAGTCCGTGGCGCTTTTCCTGCCCCGCGTGCAGCTGGCGGGTCTTGTCGTGCAGCCGCAGCACGCTGGGTTCGGTGGTGAAATCCGCCAGTTGCCGGGCCGGGATCCAGCGCAGGTCCTTGGACTCCGCCGACAGCACCAGCGGCTGCCCCGCCGCCGCCTGCAGCAGGAAGCGCACGTCCCAGTGTTCGTGCTGCGGCTCGCTGGCGCGGGCCGGGATCGTGTGCACATCCAGATCGAGCGGCACCAGCTCGTGGCCATGCACGGGCAGGAACGTGAACACCATCATGCCGGACTCCTCCTGGGCCTCGCGCAGCGCCGCCAGTTCGATGCAAGGCTCCCCATCGACGTGGCCGCCGAGCTGCAGCCAACGGCCGAGCTTGCGATGGTGCGTCAGCAGCACCTCGTCACCGGCCGGCGACAGGATCCACGCCGAGGCGGTGATGTGGCCGGGCACGCAACTGCGCAGCAAGCAGTCGGCATGGGTTGCCGCGAAGCCGCGGAAGCGCGCGGCGATCGCGTGTTCGTCCGGCCAGGCGCGCTCGTAGCGCAGCAGCAGTTCGTTCAGGTGCGTTCGGTGCATCGGGAGTGGTGCGCGCGCAGCGCGGCTTCGTCGACCTTGCCGTTCTGGTTGTGCGGTAACGCCGTGAGAACGTGCAGCCGCGCCGGCCGCATCCACGACGGCAGGCGGGCGCGGCAACGGCGCTCGATGCGCGCGCACAGGTCCGCGTCGCCGGGATCGCCGCCGACGCAGGCGACGATGTGGTGGCCATCGGCCTGCCCATCGACGCCGAACACCGCGACCTCGCCGACGCCCGGCGTGCCGGTGATCGCCGCCGCGACCTCGTCGGGCGACACGCGGTGCCCCTGCACCTTCAGCAAGCGGTCCATGCGGCTGACGAAGAAGTGGCGGCCTTCGGCATCGCGGCGCACGAGATCGCCGGAGTAGACGACCGTGCCGGTGCCGGTGCGCGGATCGGGCCGGAACCGCGCTTGCGAGTCCTGCGGCCGCTGCCAGTAGCCGAGCGCCACGAGCGCCCCGGCATGCACCAACTCGCCCGTCGCGGCCCCTTGCAGCACTTCGCCGGTCTCCGGCGACACCAGCAGCAGTTCGACCCCCGGCAGAGCACGGCCGAACGACTCCGGGTGCGCATCGAACTCGGCCGGCGGCAGGAACGCGCTGCGGAAGGCCTCGGTCAGCCCGTACATCGCGAACACCTGCACGTGCGGCCATTGCGCGCGCAGGACCTGCGAATCGCTGCGGCGCAGCGAGCCGCCGCTGTTGGTGATGTAGCGCAGCGAGGCCCCGTCGGCCGGCGACAGCGAGCCGTTGTGCAGTGCCTGGGCGACCTCGTGCCACAGCGACGGCACGCCCGCGAGGCCGGTCGGCCGCCGGCTGCGCAACAGTTCGCCGACCTCGCCGATCGCCAGATGGTCGGCCGCGGTGATCCGGCAGCCGACGTGCAGCGCCGCCAACAACTGGTTGAGGCCGTAGTCGAAGCTGAACGGCAGCAACGCCAGCACGTGGTCCGCCGGCGTGAGCCCGAGGTAGCCGGCGACGATCGCGGCCCCCAGCGCCAGGTTGCGGTGGTTCTGCACGATGCCCTTCGCGCGGCCGGTGCTGCCACTGCTGTACAGCAACACCGCCGCCGCCTCGCTGCGCGGCAGCGACAACACCGCATCGCCGTTCGCCTGCGGCCACGGCGTGGCGGGCACCGGCAGTGCGCCGGGGTCGCGGGTGATGACGCGCTGGTTGCCCAGCACCGCCGCCGCGTCGCCCAGTGCCAGCAGGCGCAGCGGATCGGTCACCACCGCGAACGGCGCGCAGTCCTGCAGCACGTGCGCGATCTGTTCCTCCTTCAGCCGCGCATGCACCGGCACCGCGATGCCGCCGGCCGCGGCCGTGCCGAGCAGCACGATCGCCTCGTCGAACGAACGCGGCAGCAGGATCGCGATGCGTTCCCCTGGCCGAAAGCCCGTCGCCAGCAGGCCCAGCGCGAACGCTTCGACCTGCGCCGACAGTTCGCGCGCGGTCAGCACCGCGTCGCCGATGCCGAACCAGGGCGCATCCCCGAGCTGCGCCGCGGCGCTCCGCACCAGGGTCAGCAGTTCGGGTGCTCGGTCCACCATCGTGAGCTCA
>CAMAUH010000449.1 GCA_945861365.1 Candidatus Kuenenia stuttgartensis | reverse complement strand
GTGTCGCTTCGGGGGTCGAACGGCAGGCGCCGAGCAGAGCCAGGACGACGAACGGGGCAGAACGCAGCAGCATGGGGGACCTCGCGTGGGCTTTCGCGACGCGGGGGAGCGCCGTGTGCCGGGTTCTTCGGCAGTCCGCGGTCCTGGCTTGAGACTCAGCCCTTCGTCGCGACGAACACTTCGACCATGCGCGGGATGCCGGCCTTCGCTTGCAGCACCCGTTCGACGCGGCAACGCAGCCCGTTGCTTTGCACGATCGCTTCGAGGTCGTCGCCGAAGTCGGTCATCACCAGCGAGCCGCGCGGGTCGCTCGGATCGCGGTGGTGCTCGGGCGGCAGCCGGTGGTGCAGCGCCCCGTCGCGCAGTTCGGCGCGCACGCGCGTCGCCACGCCGAGGGTGCGCGGCACGGTGAACACGTGCACGCCACCGGGCCGCAGCGTGCGCGCGATCTCCCGCAGAGCACCGCGCGGATCGGGCAGATGTTCGAACACGTCCTGCGTGACGACGGCATCGAACGCAGCGTCCGGGAACGGCTGCGCGCCGAGGTCGACGTTGCAGAACGCGCCGAGCCGCGCGCCGGGCGAGCGGCCCGGTACGAAGTACGACGCCACGTAGCTGCGGCAGCGGGCCCGCAGTGCCTGGAACGTGCACAGGCTCGGCGACGATTCGTGCACGCGCGCGTTCGCGAGGTCGAGGCTCGCGGCGAGCACGTGCTGCAGCGCGCGCTGGCGCGGCACGCTGCCGCAGCGCAGGCACAGTGGGCTCTCGCGCGCATTGTCCTGCCAGTCCACGAAGCGCACGGTGCGATCGCAGACCGGGCAATGGCCGTTGATGCCGTCGTGAGTGCGGAAGCGGCGCGCGCGACGCCGGCGCTGGATGTGCGCCTGTAGCCACAGCGCCGGCCGCGACCAGCGCAGTGCGAACGGGATCACGCGGTCGTGCTCTGCAGCAGGAACGACAGGTCGCACGGCGGCGTGAACTCGCGCGGCTCCTGGCCGCGCTGGAACAACCGCGCGGGCGTCGTGCCGAGCAGTTCGGCGCGCGTGCCTTCGACGCGCAGCATGCAGCCTTCGCGCAGGCCCAGCACCGGAGTGGCGTGCTCTTCGTGGAACTGGCGCAGCCGTTCCTCGCGCGTCTCGCCCATGTGCTTGCTGCTCGGGTCCGGATCGAGGTAGTGCGGGTTGATCTGGAACGGCACCAGCTGCAGCGCCTGGAACGACGTCGGCTGCACGATCGGCATGTCGTTGGTGGTGCGGATCGACAGCGTGGCGACGTTGGTGCCGGCACTGCTGCCGATGTAAGGCATGCCGGCGAGGCAGCGGCGGCGGATCGGTTCCAGCAGGCTGCGGTCGTACAGGTCCTTCAGCAGGCGGAAGGTGTTGCCGCCGCCGATGAACACCGCGTCGGCTGCGGAAACGGCCATTGCCGCCATTGCCCTCTGCTGGAAGGTGTGCACGGACACCAGTTGGTGCCCGAGCGCCGCGAACGCGGCTCGCGCCTTCGCGGCGTAGCCGTCGTGATCGGCGAGCGCGTACGGCACGAACAGCACGTTCTTCTTCGCGCCGAGGAAGTCGCGGATCGTCGCCGCGCAGTGTTCCAGGTAGCCGCCGCCGTGCATCGTCGAGTTGCTGATCAACAGCGCGCGCACCTTGCTGCTGTCCGGCGCTTGGGTCGGTTCGCCAGGGACGTCGCCAACGAACTCGAGGATCTTCTCGCGCAGGGTCTCCAGCGTGAGCTGCGCCGTGGCCAGTGCCTGGGCCGCGATGGTTCCCTCGGTGCGCGCGAGCCCGAGCAGCAGATGCTCCGTGCCGAGGTAGTCGTGGTGGAAGCGCCGGGACTCCTCCAGCGCGCTCTCGAGCACTCGCTTGGCCGGCGGAGTGAACGGGAGTTGTCCCATGGTGATCTGGCTCGCGCCCTTCGGAGTCGCACCGAGTACCGCGACCCGCAGGGCATCGGGCTCGACACCCAGGTTGCGCAGCACGGTGACGCCGACCCCGTCCGTGAACAGCAGGCCGAGCAGCATGTGCTCCGGGGCGATGTACTCGTGCCCCAACTGCATCGCCTCCTGGCGGGCCAACGACATCGTCTTCTTGGCGCGATCGGTGAATCGGTCGAACATGGGGCGCGGAGCATAGGCAACGCCGTCGAGCCGGGCATCGCACGCGAACGAAACGCCGCTGCCGCCGTGTTGACGCGCCCCGTCGGCGCTGCCAGAGTACTTCGCCTCACCGCCCGCATCCGGCCGGAGTCCCCATGCGCATCATGCTCGCCCGCGACGGGCAGAAGTACGGCCCGTTCACCCTCGATCAGGTCAACTCGATGTTGGCCGCCGGCAAGGCTTCGATGGAAGACCTCGCCTGGGTCGAGAACACGCCCGAGTGGGTCGCCCTGCACACCGTGCCCGGCGTGTTGCGCACGCCGCCCTCGGTGCCGGGACTGCAGCCGCCGCCGCTGGAAGGGGAGATCTCCGATCGGCAGGTGCTGGTCGCGTTCCTGCTCGCGTTCTTCCTCGGCATGTTCGGCGTGCACCGCTTCTACGTCGGCAAGACCGGCTCGGGCATCGCGATGGTGATCCTGACGGTGACCGTGGTCGGCGCCATCGTCACCGCGATCTGGCACGTCGTCGACTGGATCATCATCCTGTGCGGCGAGTTCACCGACGTCGAAGGTCGCAAGGTCCGGCGCTGGAGCTGAAGGGCTCGGCTGGATGAGCCGCTACAGGGCGGCCCGCAACGGCGTCAGGCGCAACACCAGCGTCAACAGCAGCGCGAGCGCGCAGGTCGACGCCAGCAGCGACCATTCGGAGAACGGCAGGCCGGTCGACACCGCGAGCAGTGCCAGCAGCATGTTGGCGAACGGGTGTAGCACGTAGATGCCGAACGAGGTGGCGCCGAGTCGTCGCGTGATCGCGCCGGCGCGCAGCGGCACGCACCACGCGGCGGCGGTCAGCGGCACCGCGATCGCGTACTGCAAAGCCAGCGAGTCCGCACCGCTGGCCCAGGCGATGCCGGTGCCGACGGCAGCGGCGGCCACGAATGGCGCGAGCGGGGCCGCTTGCCGGAGTTCTCCGAGCGGCACGCGACCCAGCGCCACGCCGAGCAGGGCGGCCGGTAGCACGAACAGCCACTGCGGGATCGGCAGCGGAGGTGCTGCGCGCATCGCCAGGCTGCACGTCGGGATCGCCAGGGCACCGGCCGTCAGCCACAGGGTCGTTCTGCCACGATGCCCGAAGCGACCGACCAGCAGTGCCAGCGCGGCTGCGAAAGGCAGGTACCACAGGTGCGGGTAGGTGCCCATCAGCAGCATCGATGGGTGGAACCACGACAGCGTGGGTTGACCGGCGAGGTTCGCGAGCGCGCACTGCACGAGCCCGTAGAACGCCGACCACACGAGCCACGGCAACAGCAGCCGGCGCAACCGCCCGGCCTGGTAGCTGCTCCAGTCGCGTCCGCGCGCCGAGCGAGCCGCCATCGCCGCTGTCACCATCGTGAACACCGGCAACCCGGCGTAGCCGAGGCGTTCCCCCGGCGCATGCTGATGGAACGCGATGATGCCGAAGCAGGCGAGCAGCTTCAGCCACTCGAGCCCGGCGGCCGGCGCGCGCGCGGCGGCTTCGCCGGTGCCGCTCACGGCAGCAGCGGCTTCAGCTGGTCGGCGAGCGCTTGCTGCCCCTTCGCTTCGAGGGCGCGCGCGAGCCGGCTGGCGATGCCGCGCGGCTTGCGCTTCAGGCCATCGTCGGCGTCGAGGCTGTCGCGGCGCAGTTCAGCGGCGCGCAGCAGGTCGGCGACGGCGGGTTCCAGTTCGCCCGTCTC
>CAMAUH010000448.1 GCA_945861365.1 Candidatus Kuenenia stuttgartensis | reverse complement strand
CGAGCCCGCCGCCGCCCTTGCCGCTGAGCACCACGACCTTGGCCTTGCCGGCCGCGAACAGGTCGCGCGCCAGCGCCAATCGGTCCACCAGCATCGAGTACGGCGTGCCATCCGGCAGGATGCGGGCGCCGGGCACGACGATGCAGTCGGCGACAGGGGCCGCGTGCAGCGCGAACACGTGCCCCTGGCTGGCCAGCAGCAGGTGCGCATTGGGGCCGCCGATGCCGAGAGCCAGCAGCGCAGTGCCACCGAGCAGCCAACGCCACCGGCGGCGACGCGACGTCCCGTTCGCGCCCTGCGCCGCTGCCATCTGGTCCGGATTCTTCACGCAGTTCGCGGCGCTATGCCGTCGCCGCAGTTGACCAACCCGAGGGGATCGCGACAATCCTCGCCCCCATTCCCGGCCGTGAACCGCGCCGAGGAACGAGCCGCCGAGAGCGCCCAGTGCGCCGACCGAACATGCCCCAGAACATCCGCAACGTCGCCATCATCGCCCACGTCGACCACGGCAAGACCACGCTCGTCGACGGACTGCTGCGTCAGACCGGCACGTTCCGCGCCAACCAGGCCATGACCGACTGCGTCATGGACAGCAACGAACTGGAGAAGGAGCGCGGCATCACGATCTTGGCCAAGAACACGGTCGTCGAATACAACGGCGTCCGCATCAACATCGTCGACACCCCCGGCCACGCCGACTTCGGTGGCGAGGTCGAGCGCGTGCTGTCGATGGCCGACGGCGTGCTGCTGCTGGTCGACGCGGCCGAAGGCCCGATGCCGCAGACGCGCTTCGTGCTGCAGAAGGCGTTCAACCACCACCTGAAGCCGATCGTCGTCGTCAACAAGATCGACAAGCCCGAGGCACGGCCGCAGGAAGTCGTCAACGAGGTGTTCGACCTGTTCATCGACCTGGACGCCGACGAGGCCGCGCTGGAGTTCCCGGTGTTCTACGGCTCGGGCCGCCAGGGCTGGATGACGTCGGACCTCGCCGCGGCCCGCCAGGGCGGCGAAGGCAAGAGCCTGCAGACGCTGTTCGACGCGATCCTCAGCTACATCCCGGCGCCGAAGGACGATCCCGAGCTGCCGCTGCAGTTCCGCGTCACGTCGCTCGACTGGAGCGACTACGTCGGCCGCATCGCGATCGGCCGCGTGCACCGCGGCCGCGTGAAGAGCACCGACCGTGTCGTGCACCTGTCGCGCACCGGCGCGCAGCGCGAAGTGAACCTGCGCGGCCTGTACCGCTTCGTCGGCCTCGGCCGTGAGGAGACCAAGCTGATCGAAGCCGGCGACCTGTGCGGCATCTACGGCGTCGAGAACATCGAGATCGGCGACACGCTGGCCGCGATCGATCGCCCCGAGGCGATGCCGATCATCGCCATCGACGAGCCGACGATGACGATCGTCATGCGCGTCAACGACTCGCCGTTCGCCGGCAAGGACGGCGGCAAGTTCATGACGTCGCGCCACCTGCGCGACCGCCTCGAGAAGGAACTGCGCGTCAACGTCGCACTGCGCGTCGAACAGGGCGAGAGCGCCGACCAGTTCAAGCTGTCCGGCCGCGGCGTCATGCACCTCGGCTTCCTGCTCGAGACGATGCGCCGCGAGGGCTACGAGTTCGCGGTGCAGAAGCCGCAGGTGCTGTTCAAGGACATCGACGGCGAGCGCCAGGAACCGATCGAGTACCTGACCGTCGACGCCCCGGCCGAAGCGGTCGGCAAGGTGATCGAGATCCTCGGCACCCGCAAGGCGGAGCTGCTGAAGATGGACCGCAAGGGCAGCTTCACGCGCCTCGAGTTCACGGTGCCGGCGCGCGGCCTGATCGGCGTGCGCAGCCGCCTGCTCAACGCGACCGCCGGCCAGGCGACGATGCACCACGTCTTCCACGGCTACGGCAGCTACCGCGGCCCGATCGAGGAGCGCAACTCCGGCGTGCTGATCTCGATGGCGAATGGCCAGACGACCTTCTATTCGATGGACGGCCTGCGCGACCGCGGCTCGTTCTTCGTCGGCGAAGGCGTCGAGGTCTACGAGGGCATGCTGGTCGGCGAGCACTGCAAGGACAACGACCTCGTCGTCAACGTGGTGCGCGAGAAGAAGGCGACCAACATCCGCAGCTCGAACAAGGAGACGTTCGTCAAGCTGCCGCCGCCGCGCTCGTTCAACGTCGAAGACGCGCTCGAGTACGTCGCCGAGGACGAACTGGTCGAGATCACGTCGAAGTCGGTGCGCCTGCGCAAGCAGTACCTGAAGGAGACCGACCGCAAGCGCAGCGACCGCCGCAGCGAGACGGCCTGAGACCCCGAGCAGCCGCTGGGCACAGCCCGGCGCGCTCGGCTACGTTGCCGGGCCTCGTTCCCATGCCGACGCCCGACGAACTCCGTGCCCAGGCGCGCCGCACGACGCTGCGCGCGCTCGCGAAGACGCTGGGCCACGAGTTCGCCGACCTCGACCTGCTGGACCGCGCGCTGACCCACGCCTCGATGGGCAACGAGGGCAAGAAGAGCTACGAGCGGCTCGAGTTCCTCGGCGACGCGTTCCTGAACTTCGCCGTGGCCGACGTGCTGTTCCGCGCCGACACCGAGGTCGAGGAGGGCCAGCTGACCGAGACCCGCGCCCGGATCGTCAGCCGCCGGCCGCTCGCCGAAGCGGCGCGACGGCTCGACCTGGTGACGCACCTCGTCAGCGGCAAGGGGCTGCGCGACGCCGAGCGCCACAGTGAACGCATCCTCGCCGACCTCGTCGAAGCCGTGCTCGGCGCCGTGCTGATCGACGGCGGTGTCACGTCGGCGCGCGCGTTCGTGCGGCGCCACCTGCTGCCGAAGACCGGCCAGGAAGGCGGCGAGGAACAAGCGCCGGAGAAGGACAGCAAGACCGCGCTGCTGCACTGGTGCCAGCACCGCAAGCTCGGCCAGCCGCGCTACGAACTGGTCGAGACCACCGGCCTGCAGCACGAGCAGGAGTTCGTGGTGCGCGCCAAACTGCTCGATGGCCGCGCCGCCGAGGGCTGCGCGCGCACGAAGCGCGCCGCCGAGAAGCTCGCCGCCGCCGCACTGCTCGACAACCTGCGCGATTGAAGGTCGCGCGGCCCGGTTGCATCGCCGCATACGAGCACCCACCATGCGGTGATGACGACGATCGCATTGCTCGGGACGGGTCTGCTCGGCGCCGGCATGGTCGAGAACCTGCTGCAGAAGGGCCACGCCGTGCGCATCTGGAACCGCAGCGCCGACAAGCTCGCCCCGCTGGTCGGCAAGGGCGCGGTCGCCGCGAAGGACCCCGCCGATTGCGTGCGCGGCGCCGCGCGCGTGCACCTGGTGCTCGCCGAGGACAGCGCCGTCGACGCCGTGGTGGCACAGCTGCGGCCGGGCCTCGGCAACGACGTGCCGGTGATCGACCACAGCACCAACGCCCCGGCCAAGGTGAAGGCGCGCTTCGCGGCCCTGCGCGCGCAGGGCGTGCGCTACGTGCCGGCACCGGTGTTCATGTCGCCGGCGAACGCGCGTGAAGCGAGCGGTTTGATGCTGCTCGGCGGCCCGGCGGCCGACCACCAGGCGCTGCAAGCCGAGCTCGCGACGATGACCGGCAAGCTGCTGTACGTCGGCGAACGCGTAGACCTCGCCGCGGTGTGGAAGCTGGCCGGCAACTCGGTGTTCTTCGCGATGGCCGCGGCGATGGCCGACGTGCTGGCGATCGGCGCCGGCAACGACGTGCCGCCGGAGCAGATGCTGGCGCTGTTCGACACCTTCAAGCCCGGCACCGCACTGCCGTTCCTCGGCCAGCGGGTGATGAAGTCAGGCGCCGGACCCGCCAGCT
>CAMAUH010000447.1 GCA_945861365.1 Candidatus Kuenenia stuttgartensis | reverse complement strand
CACTGCGCGACGCGCTGACGCACGCCGCGGCCGCGCCGACCGCCCGCTTGCCCGGCAACGGCGCCGACGTGGCCGCCCGCGTCTGCATGACCCTCACCCGCGCCCGCGCCACCGCGTCGCGCACGTTCGCCCGCTTCGGCAGCTGAAGGAGATCCCCGTGCACATCGGCTACGTATTGAAGAAGTTCCCGCGCGCGTCGGAGACGTTCGTGCTGAACGAGATCCTGGCGCTGCAACGACAGGGTGTCGACGTCACGGTGTTCGCGTTGAACCGGCCCGACGACGGCGTGTTCCACCGCGGGCTGGCCGACCTGCGCCGCCCGGTGATCTACCTGCCGACGCGCAAGCCCGACGCGTGGCTGCTGCATCTGCGGCAACATCAGGCGCTGCTGCGCACGAACCACGCGGCGCTGGCCGGCGAGTTCGACGACCTGCTGGCCGCGGGGCGCCCCGACGTGTGGTCGGTGCTCGGCTTCGGCATCGACCTCGCGCTGTCGTGCAAGCAGCACGGTGTGCAGCACCTGCACGCCCACTTCGCGACCGTCGCGGCCTACGCGGCGCGCGGCGCGCACGCCCTGTGCGGCGTGCCGTTCAGCGTCACCTGCCACGCGAAGGACATCTACCGCGACGGCATCGTGCCGGCGCAGTTCCAGCGCCTGCTCGCGGACAGCGCGTTCGCGGTCACGGTGTGCGAAGCGAATCGCGACTGGATCCAGCGCGAACTGGCTGGCTCGACGCACCTCGATCTGCGCGTGCTCCACAACGGCGTCGACACGCGGCTGTTCCATCCGCAGCAACGCCGCGAGAGCACGCCGCCGACGCTGCTCGGCGTCGGCCGGCTGGTCGAGAAGAAGGGCTTCCACGTGCTGTTCGACGCCCTGGCGATGCTGGCGCGCGAGGGCCTGCGACCGCGCTGCCTGCTGGTCGGCGATGGCGAGGCGCGCGCGCAACTCGAAGCGCAGGCGCGTTCGCTCGGTCTGCACCACGTCGAGTTCGCCGGCATGCGCACGCACGACGAAGTGCGGGCCGCGGTGCTGTCGGCACGCCTGATGGTGCTGCCGTGCATCGTCGGTCAGGACGGCAACCGCGACGCGCTGCCGACGGTGCTGCTCGAAGCGCTCGCCGCCGGCCTGCCGGTGGTCAGCACGCCGATCGGCGGGGTCGAGGAGATCGTGGCACACGGCGAAGCCGGCGTGCTGGTGCCGCCGGGCGAAGCCGCGCCGCTCGCGGCCGCGATCGGGCGGCTGTGGCGCGATGACGCCACGCGGCAGCAGCTGGCCGTCGCCGGCCGCGCGCACGCCGAACGCAACTTCGATCTCGAGGCCAACGTCGGCCGTCTGCGCGGCTGGTTCGCGCAGTCCGTCGCCACCGCGACCGCGGGCGAGGTCGGCCGATGAATCGCGTCGCCTACGTCACCGCCGATCCCGGCATCCCGCCGGACGGCAGCAAGGGCGCGTCGGTGCACTTCCGCAGCCTGGCCGCCGCCTTCGCCCGGATCGACGTCGCGCTCGACGTGTTCCTGGCGCGCGCCGGCGACGTCGGGGCGTTCGCGCCGCATCGCGCCCGCACGGTGCCGACGCCGGCCGGCAAGGGTCGCCTCGGCGAACTGCTGCAGCTCGGCCACAACGAGGCGCTGCTCGCGGCACTGCGCGCCGCCGGCCCCCACACGGCGGTGTACGAACGGCTGTCGCTGTTCGGCCTCGCCGGCCTCACCCACGCCCGCAGCACGGGTGTGCCGTTCGTCGTCGAGGTCAACGCGCCGCTGTGGCGCGAAGCGGCGCAGTTCCGCGACCTCGCCTTGACCGGCACCGCCCGCGGCGTCTGCCTGGACGTGCTGCAACAGGCCGATCGCGTGCTGAGCGTGTCGCCCGCGCTCGCCACCGAACTGGTCGCGGCCGGCGTGCCCGCCGCGAACGTCAGCGTGCTCGGCAACGGCGCCGACGTTCCCGCGTTCCGCGCCGCCCGCGCGGCACCGAAGCCGGCGCCATTGCGCGGCCGCCCGACCCTGGTGTTCATCGGTTCGCTGAAGCCGTGGCACGGGATCGACTTCCTGCTGCGCGCGTTCGCGGCGCTGCGCGCCCATCGGCCATGCGGACTGTGGATCGTCGGCGACGGTCCGGAGCGCGAAGCGATCGCCAAGGCGCGCGCGGCCTTTCCCGCCGACATCGTTCACGAAGGCGACGTCGCGCACGAACGCATCCCCTCCGTGCTGCAGGCCGCGGACATCGTCGTGGCGCCGTATCCCGCCGCGGCCCCGGCGTACTTCTCGCCGCTGAAGCTCGTCGAAGCGCTGGCCGCCGGGCGACCGGTGCTGGCAAGCAAGGTCCCCTGCGTGCTCGACACGCTCGCCGGACAGCGACCGCTGGGCCTGTTCGCGCCGGACGACGTCGTCGACTTCGTCGAGGCCGCGGAACGCGTGCTCGCCGCCGGCCCCGAGGCCGCCCGACACGGCATCGATCCGCACGCGATCGCCGCGCTGGACTGGTCGGCGAAGGCGGCCGCCATCGCCCCATGGCTCGGCCGGCGACCGCAGATGGCACTGCGCGAGGTGGAACATGGCTGAGGCACCACGATCGTCCGTGTTCGCGGTGTGGCGAAGCCTCGGCCACTACCTGCGTCCGCACCGCGGCCGGCTGGCCATCGGGGCGCTGCTGACGCTGCTCGGCGTCGGCATCGAGCTCGCGAAGCCGTGGCCGTTGAAGCTGGTGGTCGACCAGGTGCTCGGCGGCCAGGACTGGGCGCTGCTGCCGGCCGCGTGGCGGGGTGACGCCACAGCACTCACCGCGGCAGCGATCCTCGCGACGATCCTGTTGGCGCTCGGTGGCGGCCTGGCCGCACTCGGTCGCGACCTGTCGCTGGCCGAAGCGGGGCAGCGCGCCGTCGCCCGCGTGCGCAGCGAGGCGTTGGTCGCGGTGCTGGCGCAGTCGATGACGTTCCACGAACGCCACCGCGCCGGCGATCTGCTGGTGCGGCTGTGCGCCGACGCGCAGCAGTTGCGGACGCTGCTCGTCGATGGCCTGTTCGCCGCCGGTCGCGAAGTAGCACTCCTGGTCGGGACCCTCGCCGTGCTGGCCGCGATCGAGTGGCAGCTGGCGGTCGGCGCCGTGCTGGTGCTGCCGGTGATCGCGCTGTTGTCGGCGTTCGCGTCGATCCGCCTGCGCACCGCCGCCCGCAAGCAGCGCAAGAAGGAAGGCCAGCTGGCGACCAGCGCGCACGCGACGCTGAACGCGATCCCGGTCATCCAGGCCTACGGGCTCGAACAGGTCGCTGCCGAGACGTTCGGGCAGCAGAACCGCCGCAGCGCCCGAGCCGGGCGCGCCGCCACGCGCATCGAGGGCAAGCTCGGTCTGGCGACCGACCTGGCGCTGGCGCTCGGCACCGGGTTCGTGCTGTGGCTCGGCATCGCACGCGTGCAAGCCGGCGCGCTCACCGCCGGCGAACTGCTGGTGGCCCTCGCATACGTGCGTTCGTTCTATCGCCCGATCCGCAAGGCCATCGGCCGCAGTGCGTCGATGGTGAAGGCGGCCGCCGCCGGCGAACGCGTGCTCGAACTGCTCGCTGCAGACGGTTCGCTGCCGCTCGCCGCGCACCCGCAGACTCTCGGCCGCGCGCGCGGGGCCGTGACGCTGCGCGACGTGCACTTCCATCACGACGGCCGCGCCGTGCTGGCCGGCGTCGACTGCACGATCGCACCCGGCGAACACGTCGCCCTGCTCGGCGGCAACGGCTCCGGCAAGACGACGATCGCCACGCTGCTGCCGCGGCTGCGCGATCCGAGCCGCGGCGCGGTGCTGCTCGACGGCATCGACGTGCGGCAACT
>CAMAUH010000446.1 GCA_945861365.1 Candidatus Kuenenia stuttgartensis | reverse complement strand
CGACGCGCCTTCCTGGTGCAGCCAACGGCCGACCAGCAGCAGCAGGCCGAGCCCGAGCACGATGACGAGCACCGGCACGAAGCCGCGGCTGGCATCGGCGTAGTGCTCGGCGAGCATGCCGAGCGGGATCGCCACCGCGAGCCACGCCGGCGACCACACGCAGAACCCGGCGAGCGTGTATTGCCACCGCGGCACCGCGGCATCGGCGGCGCGCTGGCGGGCGACGCGCGCGAAGGCCAGGAACAGGCCATAGACGACGGCCATCAGGAACAGGGTCACCGCGATCCCGGTCGCTTGCGGCAATGCACCTGCACCCGGCCCCGGTTGGTAGGTCGGCAACGGCGCCGTCCACGTCATCCCCGCCGCCAGCCGCCCCTGCAGTTCCTGGCATGCACGCTCGTAGCGCTGCAGTTGCTCGTGCCGGGCCATCGCCGCGTTGTTGCCATCGGCCCTGGCCGCTGCGACCAGCACGATGCCGAAAGCGCCGGCCAACAGCACGGCGAGCGCCGCCAGCAACCAGCCACCGACGCTACGCGTCGACGCAACCGGAGCGGCGGCCGCGGGTGCCGGCGCGGCCGCCTGGGCCGGCTGGGCCGCCGCCGGCGGGCGTTCCTGCTGTTCGAGATCACGCTGCACGTCGCGCGCGCTCTGGTAGCGACGGTCCGGTTCCTGCTGCAGCGAACGCTGCACGACCTCGTCGATGCCCTTCGGCACACCTGGCTGCTGCGACGCCGGCGCGTAGGTACCGACCGGCAGCCGTCCCGTCAGCAGTTCGTAGAGCACGACGCCGAGCGAGTAGATGTCGGCGCGGTGGTCGACAGCACCCGCACCGCGCCACTGCTCCGGCGCCATGTAGTGGGGCGTGCCGAAGACCGACTGCGACTGTGTCAGGGTGGGCCCCGTCTCCCCGACCAGCTTGGCGAGGCCGAAGTCGGCGAGCTTGACCTGCCCCTGCCGGTCGACGAGCACGTTCTCGGGCTTGATGTCGCGGTGCACGACGCCGTGCTGGTGCGCGAAGTGCAGGCCGACGCAGATCTGCGGCACGATGCGCAGCACCTCGGTGGGCGACAGCTGCCCCAGGCGCATCAGTTCGCGCAGGTTGGCGCCATCGACGTACTCGGTGACCAGGTAGCAGAAGCCCGCCCGCTCGCCGAAGTCGTGGATCGTCAGCACGTGCGGATTGGCGAGCGCGGCCAGCGCCTTCGCCTCGCGCACGAAGCGTTCGGCGAACTGCGGCTGCGCGGCGAGCTCCTGGCGCATCACCTTCAGCGCAACCTGGCGACCGAGGCGCGCCTGCGTCGCGCGATAGACCGCCGCCATGCCGCCCTGGCCGGCCAGTTCGTGGATCGCCAGCTCGGGGAACGCGGCCGCCAGCGCCGCGGCGTCGGGCGGGGTCCACGGCCGCGGCTCGGCGTCGCCGGCCATGGCCTCACGCAGCAGGGCAGCGGGATCGGGGATGCGGGAAGCGTCGCTCATGGCCACCGATGCAGCAGCGTCGGCGGAGAGTTACCGCGAATCCCCGGAAATCACGGGGCACCCTGCGACAGCGCGGTGAGCAGCTCCTGCAGCTCCTGGCCCGGCGCGCAGTCGTCGGCCAGCGTCTGGCGCACCTCGGTCGTGATGCGCATGCGGAAGCGCTCCTTGAGGCGGTGCGCCGCCACCTTCAGCGCCCCCTCGGTAGTGTCCAGCCGGCTCGCCAGCACCGCCCACGGCTCCGGCGGCGCCTGGCCATCGAGCACGGCGCGCAGCACCGCGAACTGCTCGCGCCGACCGGCCGCCAGTTCCTCCTGCTCGAGCTGCCACAGCGCGCGTTCGAGCACGGTCTGCGCCCAGCGCCGTTCGAACACCGCATCGGCATCGAGGCCGTGCACGGGCTCGGTCAAAAGCCACGACTCGACGTCGCCGCGCTCGAACGGCAGCGGCGTCACGCCACCGCCGCGCTTGTGCGCCGCAGCGCGGGCGCGCTCGTTGGCCCACCAGTGCCGCGCACAGGTGGCGAGGAACGCGCGGAAGCGGCCGCGTTCGGGCGACACCGTCGCCAGGTCGTCGCGCGCGAGCAGGTGCGCGAACAGGCCCTGCGTCAGGTCCGCGGCCGCGTCCGCATCGGCGCCGAGGCGCCGGAAGAACGCGTAGACCGGCTGCCAGTACGCGGCGAGCAGGTCATCGAGCGCCTGCCGGCCCGCGGCATCCGCCGTGCGGGCGCGCAGGATCAGGCTCCATCGCGTCGTCTGGAACGTCACCCGCGCAGCATCACCCCGCGGCGCGCACGCGGCAACGCGCCCAAACCGGCGATCAGAAGATCTTCGTCGACGTCGGCAATGCAGCAGCGCCTACTGCCCGACCGGCGCCGCCGGCAGGTCAGGCCACCCAGCCGCCCGTTCCTTCGCGAGCGTGTGGCCACCGGCCGCGGCATTGCGCATCCAGCCGTGCGCCGCCTCGAGGTCGCGCGGCACGCCGGCACCGCGGGCGAGACACAGCGCGTAGTCGTGCATTGCCGCCGTCAATCCCTGCATCGCGGCCCGGCGCAGGCAGTCGGCACCGCGCGCCTGGTCGACAGCAACGCCATCGCCGGCGAGCAACTGCAAGCCGAGGTGATGCAGCGCCACCGGGTCCGCCTGCTCCGCCGCTTTCGCGAACCACTGCGCAGCGACCGTGCGATCGCGCGGTCCACCGACACCCTGGTAGCAGGCCAGGCCGAGCAGCAGCTGCGCACGCGTTTCGCCACGCGTCGCCGCGCGCGTGAACAGCTCGCGCGCCTTCACGACGTCGCGCTCGACGCCTTGCCCGGCGCAGTACAGGACGCCGAGGTTGGTGTCGGCCATCGCGAAGCCCTTCGCGGCCGCCCGCTCGAACCAGGCGCGCGCGCGCTCGTTCGACCGGCTGACCCCGCGGCCTTCGTAGAACATCAGGCCCAGGTTGTTCCACGCCGCGACGTGGCCGTGTTCGGCAGCGCGCGAGTAGTAGCTGACCGCCAGCGACGGATCGGCGGTGGCACCGACGCCGGTGTCGTAGGCGAGACCGACGAGGTACTGGGCGGTCGCATCACCGCGCTCGGCGGCGGCAAGCTGCTGGTTGAACGTGGCATCCCCGGTGGTTGCACCGAATCGGGTTGCACAGGCCGTCAGCAGCAGGCAGACGAGCCAACACGCGGGATGGAACGAACGCGACCACGAGCCCTTCATGGCGGCGCTATCGGGACTACAGCGCCACAGGTTGAACGTTCCTGCGTGAAGAGACCGGAACGTCGGTGAAGGAATCTTCATCGCGCGCCGCGCGCGGCGTAGCTTCCCTGCCGATGGCATCGACGCAGGAACTCGCGGCGGCGATCCGCGCTGGCGACCGCAGCGCACTGGCGCGCGGCATCACGCTCGTCGAGAGCCGGCGCGCCGCCGATGCGGACGCCGCGGCCGGACTGCTGCAGGCGTTGCTGCCGCACACCGGTGGTGCTTCGCGCATCGGCATCACCGGCGCCCCGGGCGTCGGCAAGAGCACGTTGATCGAAGCGCTCGGCCTGCGGTTGTGCAGCCAGGGCCACAACATCGCGGTGCTGGCGGTCGACCCGAGTTCGGCCGTCACCGGCGGCAGCATCCTCGGCGACAAGACGCGCATGCAGGAGCTCAGCCGACACGGCAACGCGTTCATCCGGCCCTCGCCGGGCGGCACCACGCTGGGCGGGGTCGCGGCCCACACGCGCGAGGCGCTGCTGCTGTGCGAAGCCGCGGGCTACGACACCGTGCTGGTCGAGACGATCGGCACCGGCCAGTCGGAGGTCGCGGTGCACGGCATGGTCGACCTGTTCCTGGTGCTGCTGTCGCCGGCGGCCGG
>CAMAUH010000445.1 GCA_945861365.1 Candidatus Kuenenia stuttgartensis | reverse complement strand
GGCCCGCTGCGCAGCGGCTACTGCGACAGCAAGCATGCGGCGGAACGCGCCGTGTTCGCCGAAGCCGCGCGCGGCCTCGACGTGGTGGTCGTCAACCCGCCGTCGATGTACGGCGCCGGCGACCGTCGCAAGGGCGATGGCTCGCTGCTCAGTGCGGTGCTGGCCGGCGACGTGAAGTTCGCCCCGCCCGGCGGCCTCAACGTGGCGAACGTCGTCGACGTGTGCGGGGGCGTGCTGGCGGCGATCGCGCGCGGCCGCAGCGGTGAGCGCTACATCCTCGGCGGCGAGAACCTGTCCGGCGTCGAGCTGATGCAGCGCATCGCCCGCATCGTCGGCGGCAAGCCGCCGCGCTGGACCGCGCCGCGGCCGCTGGTGCGCGCGGCGGCGTTCGCTCTGCGATGCAAGGAGCGCCTGGTCGGCAGTCGCGTGCCGGTCACGAGCGAGATCCTGGCGCTCGCGGCGCGGTGGCTGTGGTTCTCGAGCGCGAAGGCCGAACGCGAACTCGCCTGGCGCGCCGGCAGCGTCGACGCGGGCATCGCGGCGGCGTTCGCCGAGCTGCAGGCGCGCGGGAACTGACTCGGGCTGCTGCTCAGGATTTCGCGGCGAAGTGCGACCGCGGCGTTCTTCATGTCACTCATGGGCTGCGTGGTGGTTGCGCAGCGCGGGCCAGGCGCAGCCGCCGTTCCATCGGCCCGGCCGTGGGCATTGCCCACTGACGAAGGAGAACCGACATGCACATGCGATCCCTCATCGCGGCGAGCCTCGCCGCATTCTGCGGTCTGCAGCTGTCTGCCCAGACCTGTCCCAACCAGCGGTCCCGGACCGTGCCCGGCTCGATCACCTACGGTCCTGCCAACAACTGCGTCGGCATCGACTTCAGCTACGGCGGCCTGCGCGTGACCCAGGCGGCCAACAAGTGCCCGACCTTCGCGTTGATCACTCCCGACCACGACGTGGCCGAGCCCTTCGAGGGCACGCGCGTGGACTCGATGGGCCTCACCAGCGCGACGCTGATCACGTTCGCGTGCAAGCGCGACTACTTCCTGTGGATCCTGCCGGACGGCTCCCAGTGCGTGGTCGACCGGGTCATGGCGACCCAGGCCTACGGCCTGTTGGTCACCAAGGGCTGCGAAATCGTGTCGGGCTGATGCCCCCGGTTGCGCACTGAGTGGGGGCGGGCGCGCACTTCGCGCGCCCGCTTCGTTCCGACAAGGAGGAGTTCCATGCAATCCCATGCCCGTGCCGACCGTCCGTCGACGGCCGGACTGTTGTCCCTCGTGTTCGCCCTGGCCCTGCTCGGGGTGCTGTTCGGCCTGTGGGCGATGTGGCCGCAGTCCGCGCCGGCGCCCGCCGTGCCGTCCACCGGGCCCCGGTCGCCCGTTGCCGAACCGGTGCTGGTTGCCGGCGTCGGCGCAGGCGACGTGGTGTCGCCGCAACCGCCGGCTCGCGAGGACGCGACGCCGCCCGCCGCGGCGCCCGCCCGCACGTTCGTGCAGGTCGTCGACGACCTGGTCCAGCTCGGTATCCGCACCGCCGCGGCGGCGACCGCCGACGACTTCGAGGCCGCCACCGCCGCGGACCGTGAGGCGCGGGCGACGTTCCTCGACCTGCTCGTCCGCTTTCCCGATGCCGGCGAACGGGCCCTGCAGCTGCTCGCCGAGCAGCCCGAGCAGGCAACCGACCCAGCGGTCCGCGGGCGGCTGGTGGTGCTGCAGCTCGTGCTGGACGAGGATCTGGCGCGCCGCCTGAAGGCGGCCGACGCCGGGGGCGAGCGCCAGCGGCTCGACACGCTGGTGCAGGCGGTGCTCGACACGATGCCTGTCGCCGTGCCCGCCGCCGAGGTCGGCGATCGCGTGCTGCACGAGCGCCCGTTCCTGCGCGCGGTGCACGAGCCGACGGTGCTGCAGTTGGTGCGCATCGCCGGGGAGGCGAAGTTCTCGCGGCAGATCGCGACCCACCTGCTGCTGACGCTGTGGAGCAACGTGCAGCAGTTCGGGGAGCGTTCCTCCGACGAGCTGTCGGGCTTGGCGCTGTTGTTGCTCGGCGACAGCGACCCCAGCCACCGGCTGGCGGCGTGCCGGCAGTTGCTGGCCGATGCCCGCTACCGGTCGCTGGTAGTCAGCTGGCTGCGCGAGCGCGGCGATCAGGCGGTGGCCGGCGAACTCGCGGCCTTGGCGGCGCGGGAGCTGGATCCGGCGCAGGCGCTGCTGGTGTTGCGCGAGCTCGCTCCGGTGCTGCCGCAGGCCTCCAACGCCTACCTGGTGCTCGGTTTCCGGGCGCCGGACCTGTTGGTCGACGCCTACCGCGAACTGCTCGCCAGCAACACGCAGGCGGGCATGCGGCGCGACCTGGTGACCGGCGTGGGCATGAGCGGCACGCCGCTCGGGCTCGAGCTTGCCCAGTTGGCGCTGGCCAACGATCCCTCGCCGGACGTGCGCATCCAGTCGGTGTTCGCCATCACGGCGCGCGGCGATGCGGATCTGGCGGAGCGGGCGATCAACCAGCTGCTCGATGAGCCGCTGGTTGCGCAGGATCCGTCGCGCCTGGGCAGCCTCGTGCTGACGCTGCAGAACCTCGAAGCGGGCGGCAATGCCAACCACATCGATCGGCTGGTGCAGCGCCTGCGCGCGTTGCCGCTCGCGGAGCACAGCCGGCAACTGCTCGATGCGTTGGCGCAGCGCAGCTTGCCTGCAGGCCAGACGACCGTGCCCGCGCTACCGCGCTGATGCACCGCGCGCGGACCGGTGGCCCGGCAGGCGCGGCGCTTGGCCGAGGCTACTTCTTCTTCTCGACGTGCTTCGTGTGCTTTCGCAGACGAGGCGAGTACTTCTTGAGCTCCAGCTTGTTGGTGCCGGGCTTCTTCATGATCGTGTAGTTGCGATCACCGGTCTCTTCACAGACCAGGAAGACAACCTCTTTCTTCTTCTTCTGCTTGGCCATGGCTGCTGGCGGCCGGGCACGGCCGCATTTGGGGGCCGGGAAGAGTAGCGGCGGCATCCGCTCGCGCAAGGCCTTCGACGCGCCGATCTGTCGGTCGCGGTTGCGGCGTTCAGTGTTCGAGCAGCAGGACCGGCATCTGGCCGACGAAGGCTGGCCACGGCGAATTGGTCGAGGTGCCCGGGAAGAACATGGTGCTGCAGCGGTTTCCCACGCCGGCGGAGCCGACCACCAGCACGAGGCCGTTGCTGATCGAGAACGGCAGGCCCGTGCGGCTGGGATCGAACCAGGCGGCCTGCACGCCGAGCCGGGTGCCGAGGGTGGCTGTGCCTGGCACCGCCAGCGAGGTCGCGAACCGTCCGCTCGCGTTGGCCGTGCCGGACCAGCTGACCTGCAGGTCCGACCACCGGTAGCAGTTGGGCAGCCCCGGATCGATCGCCGCCAGCGAGAGGCCGAAACCGTTCGCCTGCGGGTTCAGGCTGACCCAGGCCAGCGCCAGCCCGGAGGGTGGGGCACCGGCCAGCTCCATCGTCGCGCTGGCGCCGGCGGTCGGGCCGGTGGGGTTGGTCCAACGCAACCAGGTCGGTTCGGTGCGGGTGGTGCAGGCGCCGGTGCCGACGGGGACGGCGTAGCCGGTGTCGGTGCCCCCGTTGAACCACACGCCATCGACCCAGTGCGTCGTCAGCACCTGCAGCGGCGCGTCACCGCAGGTGAACTCCAGGAACAGCGTGCCGCTGGCCACCGGCAGCGGCGTCGTGAAGACGATGCGCAGCAGGTCGGCGCCGACCGCCGCATCGGGCGTGGGCGCAGGCAGTGCATTGACCGGCACCGGTGCCGGGCCGAACAGCACCTGCACGTTCGTGGGCCGGTTCGTGATGACGCTGCCGATCATCTG
>CAMAUH010000444.1 GCA_945861365.1 Candidatus Kuenenia stuttgartensis | reverse complement strand
CTGATGCTGGTGCTGTTCGTCACCTACAACGACATCCTGCAGTTGCTGTGAACCGCCGGCGCGGCTCGAATCGCGCCGTGCCACGCATCCTGCCGATCCTGCGCCTGCTGCGCGCAGGGACCTTGTTCTCCCCCGCCGCCGACGTGGTGGCCTCCGCAGCGATGCTCGGGGCGTTGGCGCAGCCTGAACTGCCCCGCGCCGCGTTCGCCAGCGTCTGCTTGTACGCGGCCGGCATGGTTTGGAACGACATCGCCGACCGCCGGCTCGACGCGACCCAGCGCCCCGAGCGCCCACTGCCGCATGGCGACGTGTCGCTGGCGTTCGCGGTCGGGCTCGGCATGGCGCTGCTGCTGGTCGGCCTGCTGGTGTCGCCGTGCCGCGTGCACCATGGCCTGATCGCCACGCTGGTGCTCGCCTACGACTTTGCCGGCAAGCGCGTCGAGTGGCTCGGCGCACTCGGCATGGGCACGCTGCGCGGCCTGAACCTCGCCACCGCCATGGCCTTCGTCGCCACCGAGCAACCCGAACGCGAGCATGCCGCACTGGTCGCCGTGCTGTGCTACGGCGCCTACATCGTCGCGGTGACGATCCTGGGCATCTTCGAGGATCGACCCGCCGTGCGCGCGCGCGCGGTCGCGGCGGTGCAGTCCGCCCCGCCGATCGTGGCACTGTGTGCCATCACCATGGTGCAGGGCGGTTTCTGGCCGGCCCCGGCGATCGCCGCGGTGCCGGCGCTTTGGTTCCTGCGCCGCAATGCGCGCACGCGAATCTGGGACCAGCCGGCGATCCGTCGCTCGATGTTCTTCCTGCTGCTCGGCACGATGCTCTACACCGCGTCGCTGGCACTCGCCGCTGGCGAACCGTGGGCCGCCGCGGGGATCGCCGCCGCCATCCTGCCGGCGCGCTGGATCGCCCGCTCGATCGCGCTGACCTGAGAGCCTGAGAAGGAATGATGATGCAGGCTCTCAGGTTGCCCTCTGTGGCCGCATTCGCGGCCACGCAGAGTTCGAGAAGCCGGTTGTTTCTCAAACTCTGAGCGCAGTTCAACCGGCGACGCCGAGCGCCTGCAACCGCGCTTGCCAGGCCGCGCGGGCCTCCTCGCGCGTCATGACCCCTTGGCGAACCAGCGCCTTCAGGGCCGCCTTGAAGCGCTCGAGTTCGTCGACCCCCTCGGGGGCGGCCGCGGCTTCGGGGCTCGAAACCGCGGTGGTCCGCGTGACCGGAGCGGGCGCCGGTGGCAGCTTTGCCGCAGGCTCGGCTTCGGGCGCCTCGGCAGCCGCCGCGTCGGCAGCCGCGTCTTCGTCCACCATGCCGGCCGGCTCGCTCGACGCGACGATCGCGCGGAACTCGCGCTGCACATCGTCCAGCGCGATGGCGAACGGGTTCTTGCCGATGTGCTTGTCGCCGATGTCCGCCGTGCCAGCGTGTCGGAACTGGTCGAGGCTCGAACCGAGCAGGTTGCCGATGCGCGGTTCCATCTGCGTCTCGGCGATCTGGCCGCGGCGCTGCTGCAGCACCGTCAGCACGAAGTTGTTCATGCGAGCCAGCGAGTCGATCAGGAACGACTCCATCTCCTGCTCGACCTTCGCACCCGCCTCGCGCTCCGCGTCGCGGGCGACGCGATCGACGATGGCAGCTGCCTGCCGGGTCGCCGCGGCGAAGAAGTCGTGGACCTCGCGCGTCAGCTGCTGGTCCCGCACCTCGCGTTCTTCGGCCTGCTCGAGTTCGCGCAACGCGTTGTTCTCGAAGCCGGTGGCCGGGGCTTGTGGTCCCAGCTTGGCCTGCACTCGCAGGCGTGCCCGGCGGAAGTCGTCGAACCCCTGGTCGCTCGTCTTGCGGATCGTCATGGTCTCCTCCGTGGTGCCATCAGAGGCACGGCGCCACGGAGCCCGCTATCGGGCCGCGCCGAGGGGGCCTTGATCGCCGCGTTCCACCATGTCCCGCAACAGGACCAGCGCCTGTTGGCGATCCATCGATACCGTCGACTCGTCGGCGGCCGCCTGCACCGCCCGCAGCAACCGACCGATGGCCGGTCCCGGCGGCACGCCGAGCGCCATGACATCGGCGGCGACCACCAGCGGCGGCCGTTCCGGCGGCAGCGCCGCCAACGCCGCGGTGGCAAAAGCATGGATCGTCAGGTCGCCATGGCTGCCCATGCAGTCGGCACGGTGGAAGGCCAGATGCAGCGGGAAGGCCGGGGAGCGCAACCAACGTTCGGCCTTGCGCGGTCGCATGCCCGGCAGCGCAGCGAAGCGGATGTGCTGCAGGCACACGTCCACCACCGCTTCCCGCAACTCGTTGCTGGCGTGCAACCGGCGCAGCACCGCGTCCGCCATGTCGGCGGACAGCGTGTCGTGGCCATCGAACCGGATGCGATCCTCCGCCTGCCGCCAGGTCGGGGGTTTGCCGACGTCGTGCAGCACCGCACTCCACGACAGCGCGGATTGGCCCGCAGGCACCTGGTCGAGCACCAGGCAGACGTGCGTCAGCACATCGCCCTCCGGGTGGTACTCCGGCGGCTGCGTCACGCCATCCATCGCCGCGACCTCCGGCAGCACCACGGCGGCGAGGCCGAACTCGACCAGCAGCCGCAGGGCCCGGCCGCGGCCCGGCGACGTGAAGGCGTCGTCCAGCTCCGCGAAGATCCGTTCCTTCGACAGCGTCTGCAGCAGTTCGGCCTGCGCGATGGCCGCAGCCCGCAATTCGGGCGTGGGTTCGAGTTGGCAACGCGCCGCGAAGCGCACCGCGCGCAGCAGCCGCAAAGGGTCCTCGCGCAGGCGTTCCGCGGCCGGACCGATGGTGGCCAGCACGCCTTCCGCCAGGTGCCGCTGACCGCCACACGGGTCGCACAGTTCGCCGCTGGCGAGATCCAGGTAGATGGCGTTGACGGTGAAGTCGCGCCGCAGCGCGTCGATCGCGAGGTCGCGGACGAACTCCACCTGGTCGGGATGCCGATGGTCGGTGTAGCCGCGCTCGCGCCGCAGCGTCGTGATCGACATCGACGGGACCGTCGCGGTCAGTTGGCAGGCACCCAGCCGCGCATCGCGGCCATCGGCCTCCGGCACCGCGCGCAACACGTCGGCCGGCACGAGGTCGGTCGCGATGTCGAAGTCGCGTGGCGACTCGCCACGCAGCAGATCGCGCACCGTGCCGCCGACGAGCCAGCAGCGGCCGCCGGCCGCGGCCAGCTGCGCGGCAACCTGCAGCACGGGTGGCGGCAGCTGCGGTACTTCGATCCTGGCAACACGCATGCGGCGTGACCATACTGCGGCCATGCAGCAATGGCGGCACCCGCGCCTCGCCAACCCGGCGAACTGGTTCCTGCTGCTCGGCGGCGGCCTGCTGGCGCTGAGCCTCTGGATCCCGTGGTTCACCGCGGTGCGCACGGCACGCGTCGAGAATCGTGCCGACCAGATCACCGGGCTGCTGCTCGAAGCTGCAACCGGCCTCGAATGCCCACTGGATGCCGCCGGCCTCGAGATCGTGATGGCGCGATTCCAGGCGCTCGCGGCAGCGCAAGGGGCCCATCTCGCGGACCTCGAACGCATCGAACCCGCGTGGCCCGGGGCGCTGCTGGCGCTGACCAGCAAGCACTACGCCTACCAGCTGGCGATCTCGCCGCCCCCGGTCCGGTCACTGCCCAGTCGCGATTCGACCCCGGCGCTGGAGACCATGGCCTGGCCGTTGTCCGCGGTCGGCCCAGGGCACTCGGTGTTCTTCCATCCGGAGAACGCGCCGCGCGCCTACACCCGCAACAAGGCGGCCGGGTTCGAAGGCCTGACGCTGCGTCCAGCTGCTGGTGAGGCGCATCGCCCAGGCGAAGGATCGGTCAGCGCGAACTA
>CAMAUH010000443.1 GCA_945861365.1 Candidatus Kuenenia stuttgartensis | reverse complement strand
TCATCCGCTTGCGCGATGTCGCGGCTGCGCAGCGTGTAGACGCGCGCGGTTTCGGTGGCCTTCGCCTGGGCCTGGGCCTGGGCCTGGGCAGCGTCGAACTGGACTTTCGCCTTCTCGGCCTTCACCGCGTTCGTCCGCCAGAGGACCTTGGCCTGCTGGTCGGCTTCGGCGGCCCGCTTCTCGGCGACCTTCGCCCAGCGCTCCGCGAGCTGCTTCGGGGCCACCAGCTCGTGCCCTTCGACGACCTTCGATTCCGGAGCTTCGACCGTCTCGACAGCTTCGATCAGCTGGCCCTTGCGGATCTCGCGAACGCGACGCGGCGCTTCGGCGGCCTCGGTTGCCGGCTCGCCCAGCACCTCGACGACCACTTCCTCTAGAGCCGGGGCCTCAGCCGGAGCGATTGGGGACTTCGCAGCCTTCGGAGCCCGCGGGGCCTTCGGCGCCCGCGGCGCAACCGGCGGCGGCGGCGCGACCGGTTCCTGCGGCACGAACAGCACGCGGTGCTGACCGCCTTCCGACTCGATCACGTGGACCTCGGCGTGCTTCGGCGCCTCGACGACGTGAAGCCCGCCTTCGGGTGACCGCTCAGCGAACCGCACCTTGTGGCCCTCGACGGTCTTCGGTGCGCTGTCGACAGCAGGAGACAGCACGCCACCCGGGATCCGGAGGTCGAGCCGCTGCCCGCGAACGACCTTGGGCTCACCCGACGACGGCGCGACTTCGAGCAGGCGACCGCGTACCTCGGTCGGAGCGAGGTCCGGCGACGAATCCGGCACGGTCTCCGGAGGGGTCGTTCCAACGGGCGCGCCGCCGCCGACCTTGGCAGCTTCCGGCCTGCGCAGCTGCGCCTTGATCTCCTGCAGCTTCTTCTTCGCGGCGGCACGCTGCTCGTCCGTGAGGTCGTCCTCCTCGAGCATCGCGATGACCTCGGCGAGGCGCACCTGCACGCGCTCGTCGGCCTTCGCTTCGGGCTTCGCCTTCGGCGCGGCACTGGCGCGCGGCATGGGCGCAGATTGCGCCGGGAGCAGGGAGGCGGCGACCAACGCGGTCGTCACCAGGCGGATCAGGATTCGTGGGGTCATCTTGGCTTCCTCGACTTCAACGGGATTCGGTGGCACTGCGGTGCACGCGCGCTTCGAGGCGCTGGTGCAACCGCTCCAGTTCGGTCAGTCGCCGCAGCAATGCGGCCTGCAACTGCCCGAGTTCGGGGGAAAGGCGGCGGCCCTGCAGTCGCTGCTGCAACTGCGCGGCTTCCGCGGTCAGGCGCGACCGCTCGGTCGCGAGCAGGCGCAGCAACTCGGCCATGGCCGGGGACGCCGCGGCGGACGGCGGCGACGCGAGCAGTTCGGTGGCGGCAACCGCCAGATCCGGACCGGCGACGTCACTGCCGACCGGTGCGGCACCGGGTGCCGCGAAGGTCAGCGCACTCAGCACCGCGCCCGCACCGGCGAACGCGACCCGCAGTGACGGCGGCGCAGCGGCTTCACCGCGCAATGCCGCATCGACCCGTTCGCGCAACGCCGACGGCCGCGACGCCATGCCGAGCGCGACCAGCGGCGCCTGTTCCTTCGGCTGCAACCAGCTGGCGACATCGAGCAAGCAGCGCGCGACCGCAGTCGCACCGGCGTGGCGCGCCGCCGCCGCATCGCAGCGCAGTTCCACCAACCGCGCCCAGCTCGTGCGCACGGGGAACAGCAGCACCTGCCAGGGGAACAGCGCCTGCAGCCACGCAGCGCCCCACATCCAGGTCGGATCGGCGGCGCGCAGATGCGCGACTTCGTGGGCCAACATCGCGCGCAGCGACGACTCGTCGAGCTGATCGACGTGCGCCGGCAGGCAGATCTCGGGGCGCAACATGCCGAACGCGATCGGCGTGGCGACGCGTTCGCAGCGGCTCACGTGCGGCGACTGGCGCAAGCCTGCGGCGCGGGCCGCGGTGGCCGCCAACGCCAGCACGCGCGGATCGGTCTCGGGCTGGCGATCGCGCAGCAGGGCGCGCAGACGCAGGAACACGAGCGCGAGCCACAGGCCACCGCAGCCAGCCGCCGAGGCGGCGCCGACGACCGCCCACTGCTGCCAACGCCAGGCCGGCAGCAACGACTGCGGCGGCACGAACCCGGCGAGGTTCGGCACGATGGCCGCTTCGTCGACCGCGCCGAAGTCGAGAGCGACCGGGGCCTCGGCCAGCGCAGCACTCCACGGCGAGCCGAACACGGCGCACTGCAGCGTGGCGCTGACCAGCGCGACCCACAGCGACAGCCGCAGCGCCGTCTCCTGCAGACCGATCGCCCGCGCGCCGGCAACCCGGGACGCGAGCCAGGCGGTGCCGAGCACCAGGGTCGAGTGCACCGCGAACGTGCCGAGCCAGGCGGCGACGGCATCGACGACGAGGGCGACGTTCATGGCCGCTCCTTGGGCTGCTTGCGCTCGGCTTCGGCGACCTTGCGGCGCAGATCGTCGAGCTCACCCAGCTCGATCTCGCCGGCGCGCAGCAGGTGGTTGACCAACGCGAGCGGGTCGCCGTCGAACAGGCGCGTGACCAGGTCACCGACCAGGTTCTTCTGCACCAGTTCCGGATCGACCTCCGCGCGGTAGAGGAACTGGCGGCCGCGCTCGGTGTGCGCGACGAGGCCCTTCTCCTCCATCTTGCGCAGCATCGTCGCGATCGTCGTCAGGGCGAGATCGCGGTCGCGCAGGGCCTCGTGGACGGTGGAGACCGCCGCTTCGCCGTGTTGCCACAGCGTGCGCAGGATCGCCAACTGCAGATCGCCGAGATTGCGTGGTCCTTTCATGGTGCCTGACTACTACCGGAGTAGTCGGCACCAACTACTCCGGTAGTAGAGGCTTCTTCCGGGATTTCGATGAATCGCGGAAAAGAACCCGGAGCGCAGCCCGGGGGAGGATCCGGGCTATCAGCCGCCGACCGGCGCGACGATCGCCCAGTTCGCGGGCGTCACGGCCAGCACGCCGTTCGGCGACAGGGGATCGAAGACCACCCACTGCGTGAACAGGGACGCACCGACGTAGTTGGTGGTCGCCGGCAACGGGATGCCGAGGCTGGCGACACCGCCGCCTGCACCACCGCCGACGGTCGTCACCGCGATCGCGTTGGCCGGATTGGTGCGCAGCATGCAGCCGGTGGACGGCAGCCCGAACAGCAGGGAGCCAAGGTCGAGGGGGTACGGGGTGTCCTTCGTGTCACCGATGACCCAGAAGGCGATGCGCTGCGATGGCGCGTTGGTGATCTGGTGGTTCCAGGTGATGCCGGGCCAAGCCAGGTTCTGCACGACCCCGACCGGCGTGATGTTTCCCTCGCCTGGGCAGCCGGTGCCGAACTCGAGGTTGATGCCGGGCCGCGACGTGAAGCGCGTGATCATGCCCCAGCCCTGCTGCACGGTGCCGGTGGTCGAGGCCGCGCCACCCTGGGTCCCGTAGACCCGCATCGTGCTGCCGAGCGACTGCGTGGTGCCGTTGAAGTTGTAGGAGAAGGGCTGGCTCGACAGGCTGTTGCCGTAGACGCGGACCTCCAGCAGCACCGGCCGCGTGCGGTCCCAGGTGAACCTGGTCGTGAACGGGAGCGTGATGCAGACCTGCCCCTGGCCCACTGCACTCAGCGTGACGTTGGCGCGGGTCTTCACCAACACCGGCGGCGACGCCCAGTTGCTGTCGAACGTCGAGCCGACGCCGAACACCTGGCCGTGCCCCATGAAGATCTCGCAGTCGATCAACGCCGCCTGCGTCGTCTGTGGCGGACCGGCGAAGAACTCGACCCTCTCGATGCGCCTCGGCTCCAGGATCGCGGTCTGCAGGCTGGCCGCCGAGTACCACTGCTGGTACCGCGCGATGCCACCGGCGAAGG
>CAMAUH010000442.1 GCA_945861365.1 Candidatus Kuenenia stuttgartensis | reverse complement strand
GTCGGAAGTTCCAGGGTTGCGTCCCTCTATGGGGAGGTCACGCCTTTGGGGAATCCGCACGACACGCTGTTCCACTTCACGTTCCAGCACGCGCTGCACACTGCCAGCTGGCTACAGACGCTGTTGCCCACAGCACTCGGCCACCGCATCCGCTGGAGCACCCTGCGGCCGGCTCCGGAACGGGTCCACGGCCGCGCCCTGCGCCTGTCGGTGCTCGACGCCGTGTTCACGGCCAAGTACGTCGCCGCGCGCGGCCGCGCCTTCGTACAGATCGAACACCGCAGCCACGACGACGCGACGCTGCACGGCACCCAGGTCCGCTACAGCGTGCACCTCGCCCACAGCCTGCGCCGCAAGCGCTCGGACCCGGAGACGCCGGTGCTCGCCGTCGTCCTGTACCACGGACCAGGGCCGCTGGTGATGGCGCCGCCGCCGATCGAAGCACTTGCGGCGATCGACCCCGACGCCGAAGCGATCCTGCGTCTGGCCCAGCCGCGCATCCAGCCGTTCCATGACGACCTCAGCGGCACCACCGAAGCCGCGCTGCTCGCGCGCGGCATGACGCCGCTCGCCACCCTTACCCTGCTGACCCTGCGCTTCCTGCCCGGCCTGGATGCCCAAGGCACCATCGCCGCGATCGATCGCTGGGGCCCGCTTCTCCATGCCGTCGACACCACCGACGGACCGCCCGTCGGTGGGGAAGCCATCGAGCAGTTCGGGTGGTATGTACTGCACGTCACCGAAGCTGCCCCCATCGACGTGCACATGGCCATCCAACGACACCTGCAACGACCCGAGGAGAACATCATGAGCACGGCCGAACGTCTGCGACGCGAAGGAATGGCGAAGGGCATCGAGGAGGGGATCGAGAAGGGCATCGAGAAGGGAATGGCCACCGGCGACCGGAAGGGCCGCGCCGCCACCCTGCAGCGCCTGTTGGAGCGCCGCTTCGGCCCGCTGCCGCCCACCCTCGAGTCCCGCCTGCGCGACGCCACCGTCGCCGACCTCGAGCGCTGGGCCGATCGCATCCTCGATGCGGGTACGCTCGACGAGGTCTTCGCGGCCCCCTAGCCGCGCCCTAGAAGTCCTCGAGCATCGCGTCGGCACCGACGCGGTTGACCCAATCGAACCGGCTCTGCTGCCGCGCGCGCTTCGGCGGCGGCGGCGGCTCCGCGATGGCCTGGAAGCCGACCGACAACGTCGCCAGCGCGACCTGGTCGGCGAGGAACTTGCGCCGGCCCTCCATGCGCTCGATCTCCTCGGTCAGTCGCCGCAGTTCGGCCTCGACCTTCAGGATGTCCTCGACCTTGTCGGCCTTCTGCAGGATCTCGACCAGCCGGTCGCGCGACTTCTTCGCGTTGTCGAGGCGAATGCCGAGGTCGACGAACTCCTCGGTGACGTCGTCGGCTTCGCGCGACTCGACGAGCACGCGGCCGGTGGCCCGCGCCAGCGCGAACGCGTCGTCGAACTTCGCCGCGGGCAAGCGGATCGTCAGCGTCGTGCCGACCTGCTTCTGCAGATAGCCGCCCCACTGCTGCACCTTGGCGACGAAGTCGCGCATCGCGTCTTCGGGCCGCGCGACCTCGATGCGGATCGTGCCGCGCTGGATCAGCAGCCGCTCGGCCTTCGCCGGCGCGGGCGCTTCGCCGTCCTTCCTGGCGCCGAAGTCGTCGAACCCGGCGTTCGTGCCCTTCGCGAAGTAGTTCTCGGTGCGGGCCCGCACGTCACCGGAGCCGCCATCGTTGAAGAACGCGCCCGCCAGGGGATTGGCTGCCGGCGCGCTCGTAGCCATCCCGTTGCTCACGTCGTCGAGCGTCGCGACCCGCCCACGATTCCCGGGCGCCCGTTCGTGCATGGCGCAGGCGGCGAATCCGAACACAGCCACCAACCACGAGACCAAGACAGCGATCCTGCGCATGAACGACCTCCAGGCCGCGAACGCGGCGAGTGCGCCGTTCTACCACGCGCGCTTAGGATCGACACGATGCTCGCTGCGCTCGGCCTGTGCCTGCTGTCCACGTTCCCCTGCACTCCCCAGGATCCGCCGGCCGGCAAGAAGCCGCACGTCGCCTGGCAGCGCACGCTGGCCGACGCGCTCGCGGTGCAGCAGGCGACCGGGCTGCCGCTGCTGGTGGTCGTCAACATGGACGGCGAGACGTTCAACGAACGCTTCGCCGGCACCACCTACCACGACCCGGCCTTCCTCGAATCGACGCGCGGCTACGTGTGCGTCGTCGCGTCGCCCGACCGCCACACCGACAAGGACTACGACGCGCAGGGCAACCGCGTCGAGTGCCCGCGCTTCGGTGGCTGCACCTGCAGCGAGCACATCAACATCGAGCCCGAGCTGTTCAAGCGCTGGTTCAACAACCAGCGCAACGCGCCGCGCCACGTCGGTGTGTCGACCGCCGGCAAGGTGCTGTTCGACCGCTTCCTCGACCAGAGCATGCAGACCGCGATCGACGCGATCGCGCAGAACCGCGGCACGCCGAAGCCCGACGCGTTGGCGCCGACCAACGACCTCGCGCAACTGTTCACGCGGCGCGACAGCACGGCGCGCGAAACGCTGGAGAACCTGTTCCGCCGCGGCGACACAGCACAGAAGCGCAAGCTGCTCGAAGCCGCCGCGAAGGCCACCAACGAACCGTTCGACCTGCTGCGCATCGCGTTGCGCAGCGACGACGACGCGACCTTCACGCTGGCTTGCGCGGCGCTGGCGAAGGTCGGCGGCCCCGACGGCCTGATCGACGTCGAGGACGCGCTGGCACGGCTGACCGACAAGCAGGTGGCCAAGGACCTGGTCGCCAAGCTCGGGGCGATCGGCGGCAGCAACCAGGCCGCCGCGCGGCTCGCCGAGCACTTCGCCGCCGAGAACAAGCCCGGCTTCGCGGCGCCGTGGGGCAATCGCTGGAAGGCCGCCGCGGTCGACGCGAAGTCACGCACCGCGATCGAGGCGATGCTGGACACGTGCGAGAAGCAGCTGGCAGCGAACGCGGCCGACGACGAGACACGGCTGCGCTTCGGCATCGGCCAGTTGATGCTCGCGATGCTGCTGGCGGCGCAAGGCGACAAGAACGCCGGTCTGTGGTTCGAGGACGCGCGCACCAGCGCGCAGAAGGTCAAGGCCGAGGCGCTGCTGCCCGAAGCGCGCGCGCTGCTGGCGACCGCGGCCTGGCTCGGCGGCGACGCCGGCGCCGCCAACAGTGCGATGAACCAGGCGCTGCTCGGCGTGACGACCCGCGAGCCCGACGCGTTCCTCGCCGGCGCGTTCCTCGACGTCGTGCTCAGCATCACGGCGCAGACCGCCTACGCGCGCGCGCAGGTCGACCAGCACGCCGTGCTGCGCAAGGAGATCGAACGCACCGTGCAGGTGCTCGACCTGCAGACCGAACGCGGCAGCGGCGGCGAAGCCGGTGCACTCGCGGCGATCGGCCTGATCGAGTACGCGGGGCTGCGCCAGCAGGCGCGGCAACGCCTGCACGCGCTGGTGCTGCGGCACCCGGCCTCGCAGAGCGTGCATGAACGCTGGCGCAACCGCCTGTTCGTCGACCTCGGCCCCGAAGCGGTGCGCAAGGCCTACGCGCAGTTCGTCGACGGTGCTTCCGACAAGGCGACCGCGCAGTGGTACGCCGGCTACGCCGCGCTGATCGTCGGCGAGCAGCACACGCGCGACAGCCGCTGGGCGGAGGCGCGCACTGCCTACGGTGACGCGATCGAGCGCCTCGCCGCCAGCGCCAAGGGCAACGAGGCATTCGCCGATTCGGCCAACCACTTCGCCGTGCTGGCGCTGGCCGGCCGCGCCGCGGTGGGCACCGAGACGGGCGAACTGGAACCCGCCGTCGCCGACCTGCTGCGCGCCGCCGAACTGCGCCGCG
>CAMAUH010000441.1 GCA_945861365.1 Candidatus Kuenenia stuttgartensis | reverse complement strand
TGCGAGATCTCGCGCGCGCGAGGCCCCTGCAGCGAGATCACCTCGAGCATCGTCCCCTTCTCGTCCATCTGCGTCAGCGCGAAGCCGGCGCGGTACAGCATCTGCGACAGGAACACCTCGCAGCCGTCGCGGTCGGTCGTGACCGGCTGCTGCAGCTTGATCAGCACCGGCCCCGCTTTGGGCGTCGTCAGCTCCTCGTGCGAGTAGAGGATGTTGCGCTGCAGGTACGCCGCGCAGCGATCGATCAGCTTGGCCAGCTCCTCCTCGCCAGCCGGGGCGACGAACGGGGCTGGCCCCTTCGCGTCCTGCAGCGCCTTGTGGTCCTGGGCATTGCCAAGCGAAGCGAACGTGAGCGACGCGAGCAGGAGGGTGGCGGTCTTCATGGTTCCTCGGGCGCCCTGCGACGGGCCATGGCGCCGTCTTCTTCCGCGTGGTCTGCAATCACTTGTTCAGCAGCGGCGCGAGCTTGTCCTCGAGCGCCTTCATGCGGATCTCCACGCGCTGCATGCGTTCCAGCAGGTTCTCGGCCATGCCCAGTTCCTCCTTGGTCGGCGGCACGTCGCAGGCTTTCACCAGGCGGATGGCGCCGGCGACCTGATCCTGCGGTCCCATCAGCAGCAGGCTCGTGTTGTTGCCGACGTTGCCGAGCGTCACGCCGCCAGCCGCTGGTCCGGACGAAGCGAAGAACGGGCGCAGCGCATTGGTCGCGACGGTCGCGTTGATGTTCTGCAGCGGCATCGTCGTCAGCACCCACACCTTCAGGTGCGGCCGTGCCATCACCGCGTCGACCGTCGTGTGTTGCGCGCGGGAGGTGATCTCGCGGCCGCGTGGGCCGCCAATCGAGATGACCTCCATCGTGGCCCCGGTCGCGTCCATGTAGGTCAGCGCGAAACCGCTGCGGTAGAGCATGTTGGCGAGGAACTCCTCGCAGCCATCACGGTCGGTGCGCACGGTCTTCTGCAGCCGCACCGTCGCGCTGGCGCTGTTCTGCGCGAACTCGGCCGGCGTCACCAGGATGTTGCAGTCGAGGTAGGCAGCGCAGCGATCGATCAGATTGCTGATCTGCACTTCGCCGGCTTCGACGACGAACGGTTCCTTGGGTGGCGTCTTGCTCGGCTGTTGGGCGATGCAGGACGGGGCGATGGCGAGCAGCGACAGAAGGGCGACGGTGGCTTTCATTGGTTCTCCGGAAGCCACCTGGGACGGGCGCCCTTGGCGCTTCTTCCCCAGCTGATCAGCCGAGCAGTTCGTCGAGACTGCGCGCGCTGAACATCCTGCCGGCCCATCCGTCGAGTGTGTCCGGATCGGCGGCGAGAACGCGTTCGGCGCTCGCGGCAGGGATGGCGCCGAATCGCTGCTGCAGGAGGTGCAGCATCAGCCGTCGCCCTTCGGCTCGACCTTCGGCTCGACCTTCGGCCAAACCCCGGTGTAGTCCCTTCTCGAAACCCTCCTCGATGAACTGCGCCGCGATCGTCTTGCCCATGTCCGAGTCCTCTTGTCGTGCTTGCAACAGCTGTGCTGCTTGGATGAAGCGCTCGCGCCACCGTTCCTGATCAGTACTCGCCGATGCGCTTGCTGCGCACGAAGTTGGTCAGCAGCCGGAACGCGCTCAGATCCGGCACGACCTTGTTGGCCTGCGTCGGGCTCTTCCAGTGCGCGGCGCCCTTCGTCGTGCGCCACGTCTCGTAGGTCATGCCCATGTGGTCGATCGCGTAGGCCTGGCGGTCCTTGTCGGTCTTCATGCCGACCACCTTCTCGAGGCCCTGCAGATCGAAGTGGTTGGCGGAGTCGAACAGCACGCCGTGGCCGGAGAAGAACCAGGCGGCGACGTTGCCACAGCCCCAGCGTTCCGCCGCGTCGGGGCTGTCGATCAGCACTTCGCAGCGTTCGGGGTCCATGACCGCGATCAGGTGCGCGCCTTCGAGGTGGTAGACCGGCACGACCGACGGTGGGAACACGCCGGTCAGCAGCGGGCTGTCGGGCCGGCACGGTTGCGCGCGCACGTCGTCCATGACCTGGTCACGCGTCACCGCCTGCTGCATCACGCCGGGGTGGATGCGGCCGATGGTCTCGGTCAGCGCCCAGCACGAGCCGAACAGCGAGCCGCCGGTGCAGACGAACCACTGCAGCGGTTCGATGTCGGTCGGGCCGAGTTCGCCGGTGCAGTTCGACACGAAGATCGCTTCGGGATGCGCGCCGCCGGCCAGCACCTGGCTCGCCTCGGTCGAGCGGTGCTCGATCTTCAACCGTTCGAGCAGCTGCTCGATGTGGTCGCCGCGGCTCTTGAACACCAGCACGTCGAGGCCGCTGTAGATCTCGGTGTCGGGCACCGCGTAGCCGTACTTCTTCAGCTTGTCGATCGACGCTTCGCGGTCGGTGAAGTCGTGCTTGCCGCGCGCACCTTCCCACCACGCCTTCCAGCCCTTCACGTCCTGCTTCTGCTCGTAGCGGCGCGAGATCGTGCGCAGCGCTTCGTGCGCGGCGCGCGCGACCACCGGGTGCTGGTCGGCGAGCGCGCCGAGCAGACTTTCGATCGCGGCCTCGCGGCTCCAGTGCATCAGGCCGACGACCGCCGCACCGCGCCGGCGCCAATCGCTGTTCTGCAGCAGGTTCTTCAGTGGCTCGAACGCCTTGTCGTCGTCGGTCTTGCCGAGCGACACCGCAGCACAGCAAGCCAGCGTCCACGTGCTGTCGCCGAGCATGGCGATCAGCGCGTCGGCGGCGTCCTTCACACCGCTCTTGCCGAGGCGGACCACGGCGCGCTCCTTGACGCTGTCGTCATGGTTGCCGCGCACGATGCGCACCAGCCAGTCGACCGCCTCGGGCGTCGTCGGCTTGCGCAATGCGGCCACCGTCTCGACCAGCTGCAGTTGCACGCGCGAATCCGGCTCCTGTGGGAAGTGCGCGAGTGCTGCGGCCAGCGCGCCTTCGCCACCGACTTCGCGCAGCGCGTGGGCGGCGGCGGCGCGGGCGGCGCCGTCCTTGGCCCGCAGCGACGGCTGCAGCGCTTCGACCGCCTGCTTGCCGTCGAACACCGGCGGCGTGCCGTGCGCCAGCAGCGTCACCAGGCGCGCGCGCCGCGTCAGCACGAGACCGTCGTCGCCGCCCTGGTCGAGCAGGGCCTTCGCCGCGGTGGCGCGATCGCCGTCGCCGAGGCGCAGCACGACGTCGAGTGCGCGCAGCAGGCGGCGGCCGACGACTTCGTTCTGGCCGGGCCCGGCGAACGCGGCGGCCAGCGGGGCCAGATCCTCGGCGCGCGGCGCCTGCGCGATCGCTTCGAGCGCGCGGCAGCGCACCACCAGGAACGGCTCGTTCAGCAGTTCCTTGATCGCCGCTGTGCGATCGGCAGAACCCTCGAGCCACGCCACCGCGGCGGGTTCGCGGATCGCCGCGTTCGGATCGCGCAGCAGCTTCTTCAGCTTGTCGGCCTCGGCGAACTTCTGGCCGCGCAGCACGATCGCCAGCGCTTCGAGCGCCGCCACCTGCGTCTTGCCCTTCGCCTGCTTCCACAGCTTCGCCGCGCCATCGACGGGATCGATGGTGTTGATGGCCAGTGCCGCGGCATGGCGAACGCGCGCGATGTCGGCGTCGACGGCGAGGTCGAGCAGGGCGGGCATCGCCGCCTTGTTCTTGCGCTTGCCCATCGCCTGCGCGGCGTGCTCCTGGATCTCGAAGTCGTTCTCCTTCAGCAGCGGCAGCAGCAGCGCATCGGCGTCCTTGCGATCCGACGCGGCGATGGCGGCGATGGCCGCGACGCGCTTGTCGAACTGCTTGTGCTTCAGGTCCGCGGCGATGTCCGGCGTGGCCGGCGGCGTCTGCGCGATGGCGGTGGCGGTGAGCAGGACGGTGACGGCAAACGTTGTGTGGCGATGCATCGGC
>CAMAUH010000440.1 GCA_945861365.1 Candidatus Kuenenia stuttgartensis | reverse complement strand
GCGCGCGTGTGCTTCGGCGAGGCCGGCGCAAGCGCCGTGCAGGATCGCCAACGCTTCGGGCAGCGGCAGCGGACCCTTGCGCTGCACGCGTTCGCGCACGCTCTCGCCGCGCACGAACTCCATGACCAGGTAGTGCAAGCCGTGCTTCTGCTGCACGTCCATCACGCGCACGACGTTCTGGTGGGCGAGGCTCGCGCACAGCCGCGCCTCGCGTTCGAAGCGCGCGACGAACTCCGGCGACTCGGCGGCGAGCGACGGCTTCAGGCACTTCACCGCGACGTCGAGGTCGAGCTTGCAGTGGCGACCGCGGTAGACCGCCCCCATGCCGCCCTGGCCGACCTTCGCGTACAGCACCGCGGGATCGAGCACCTTGAAGCCCTCGATCGTCTGCGCATCACGCAACAGCGGGTCGTCGAGCAGGGAGTCGGCAGGCGGGATCGAGGTCATCGGCGGGCGCGCATGCTAGCGATGCGCCCGCAGGCTTCGCGTCACAGGGTCGCGAGCCAGGCCAAGAACTTGGCTTCGATCGCGGCGAGGTCCTTGCCGAACAAGCGCTCGAACTGGGCCGCCGCCGGCTGCGGATCGCCGTAGCCCGCCCCGCCGCCGCCCAGCACGGCGCCGCGGCACTGCGCCTCCCACTGCGCGAAGCGCTGGGCCCACCTTCCTTCCGGCAAGCGCAGGAACCGCTGGAACGCCCACGCCTGCGTGTAGAAGCGCAGGCCCGCGGCGCGGTCCATCAGCAGCGTGCGTTCCGCGTTGGTGGTCAGGAACTGCGCCAACGGCAGCGGCGCCGCGCGCAGCGCGTCGAGCCGATCCTTCGCCATCACGCCGCCGAGCTGCAGCGACTTGCCGTTCCACGTGAAGGTGCCCTGCCCGCCGAACGACTCGGCGAAGCCCTCGGCGAACCAGTCCGGCATCGCCGCCGGAGCGACACCGAAGAAGAACAGGTGCGACAGCTCGTGCAGCACCAGACCGTGCAGCTCGGGATCGGGCAGGCCTTCCGCGCAGACGATCGTCTGGAACGAACCGTACTCGGCGAGCCCGCTGCCCGCCGCCGGCGCGCCGAGCGACTGCAGGTAGGCGGCGAAGTCCGCGCGCTTGCCGAACACCAGCAGCACCAGCTGCCGGACCGGGGCGCCGTCGAGCCGTTCTTCCAGGTGCGGCAGCACCGCCGACGCGACCGCATGCAGCTGCGCCAGCTGGTCCGCCGCCAGGTCGGTGCGCACCAGCAAGCGCTCGCTGGCCTGCTCGCGGAAACCGCGCAGCGTGAACCCGCCCTTCGCCGCGGGCTCGAACACGCGCGCGCCAGCGCGGATCTCGACCGTCTGCTGCACGAGCCAATCGGCGAGTTCCGGCGCGATCGCGACACCATCGACGCGGTGCTTGCCCTTCGGATCGATGACGACCTCGGCGCCGAGCTGCAGCGCCTGCAGCGTGTACTGCTTGCCTTCGTCGACGCGACCGACGGCCATCGATCCCTTGCCGAGTTCGAGGAAGCTCTTGCGATCGCGCCGGTCCGCGTCCGCCGCCCGGCGCGCGTAGTCGGCCAGCAGCGCGCGCGACGGCCGCTTGCGCTCGCGCTGCCAGAACGCGTCGCCGTAGCCGCGCATGACGCCCAGCACGGTCCGCGCCCCCGGGTGCTTGCCCTGGCTGGCGGCGTCCGCGCGCAGGATCTGCGTGGTCGCCTGCGGCACGAGGCCGACGTCACGCGCCCACAAGCCGAGATCGAGGTGGCGCTTGCCGACCTCCTGCAGTTCGCGCAGCACGCGATCGTCGTGGTCGCGCTCCTTCAGTTCGCGCGGCGTCTGCGCGGTGGCGATTGCAGCGAGGAACGTGCAGGTGAGCACGGGCAGCAAGCGAGGCATCCCGGCAGTGTGCCCGGGAGACCGGGCCGGTTCCGTAACCGTCCTGTCAGGCCGCGGACCGCGGAGCTCACTGCGTGAAGTCGAACGCGATGCCGACGCGATGGCGGCCGACGCGCTCGACGAGATCGGCTGGTATCTTGTCGACACCAGTGATCTGACCGAGGACCAAGTCCGCATGGCGTTCCACAAGCATCTCGACCAACCGGAGAACACCCCGATGACCACTGGCCAACGCATCCGTCTCGAAAGTCGCCGGCTCGGCAGGGAAGAAGGTCGGGCCGAAGGCGAAGCCAAGGGCGAAGCCAAGGGCGAAGCCAAGGGCGAAGCCAAAGCCAAGGCGCAGACCCTGCTGCGCCTGCTGCAGCGGCGCTTCCCGGGCACCAGCCTTCCGTTCGCGCAGATCGTCCAAGCCGCCGCCGTGCCCGACCTCGATCGCTGGCTCGACCGCATCCTCGACGCCACCACCATCGCCGACGTGTTCGCCGACTGATCCATCGCCGCGCCGGCACGCACGCCGCCTCGCCCCGGCGACCGCCCGGGCAGCGCACGCTTGAAAGTGCCCTGCTTCCCGATGGAATGGCGCGATGAGCACTGTGAAGCGCGTTGCCATCACCGGCGCTGCCGGCCAGATCGGTTACTCCCTGCTGCCGTTGATCGCCAACGGCGGCATCTTCGGCAAGGACCAGAAGGTCGCCCTGCAACTCCTCGAAGTCACCCCGGTGCTGCAAGCGCTGAACGGCGTGCGCATGGAGCTCGAGGACTGCGCCTTCCCGCTGCTGACCGAGATCGTCTGCAGTGACGACCCGAAGGTCGCGTTCAAGAACGCCGACCTGTGCCTGCTGGTCGGCAGCAAGCCGCGCGGCCCGGGCATGGAGCGCAAGGACCTGCTGCAGGACAACGGCAAGATCTTCATCGGCCAGGGCCGCGCGATCGCCGAGGTCGCCGGTCCGGACGTGCGCGTCGTCGTGGTCGGCAACCCGTGCAACACTAACTGCCTGATCGCGATGAAGAACGCCAAGGGCGTGCCGGCCGATCGCTTCACCGCGATGACCCGCCTCGACCAGAACCGCGCCAAGGCGCAGCTGGCGCTGAAGAGCAAGCAGCACTGGAGCGACGTCAAGAACGTCATCATCTGGGGCAACCACAGCAACACGCAGTACCCGGACTGGCACCACGCGACGATCGGCGGGCAGCCGGCGGCGAAGGTGATCGGCGACGATCCGTGGCTGCAGGGCGCGTTCATGAAGACCGTGCAGGAGCGCGGCAAGGCGATCATCGAGGCGCGCGGCAAGTCGTCGGCGCTGTCGGCGGCGCAGGCCGCGTGCGACCACGCGCGCAGCCTCTACACGGTGACGCAGAAGGACGACAGCGTGGCGCTGTGCGTGCTCAGCGACGGCAGCTACGGCACGCCCGAGGGCATCATCAGCGGCTTCCCGTGCACGACCGACGGCAAGGGCAACTGGAAGATCGTGCAGGGCCTCGCGATGAACGACTTCTCCAAGCAGAAGGCCGCCATCACGTGGAAGGAGCTGTGCGACGAGCGCGAGATGGTGAAGGACCTGCTGGGCTGATCAACCGCCTCCGCGCGCGGCACCTGCCGATGTCCTACTCCCCCTTGCCGCGCTGCGCCGGATAGTCCGTGGACCTGGCCACGATCCTGATCACCGTCGTGGCCGGCGTCGGCATGGGGGCGATCAACAACGTCGCCGGCGGTGCCGGCATCTTCGCGCTGTGGGCGTTCCAGTACGCCTGCGGCCTGCCGCTGGCGGTCGCCAACCCGTCGTCGCGGCTCGGCGCGATCGGCGTCGGCCTGTTCGCGTGGCTCGGCTTCCTGCGGGCGGGCGTGCGGCCGCCGGCGGGCGTGTGGCGCCTTGCCCTGTTCGCGATCCCGGGCGCGTTCGCCGGCAACCTGCTGGCGCTGCGCGCGAACGACCTCGCGTTCCGCGTCTACCTGGCCGTCGTGCTGTCGCTGCTGCTGGTGCAGCAACTGCGTGCGCGCAAGACCACCCCACCT